>CAJACJ010000206.1 GCA_903938205.1 uncultured bacterium | reverse complement strand
GCGCTTATGGCGTGCGCGTTGTTGCCTGCGCAGTTGAATCCCGCAATCTCAAACATGATGCCAGTGCTGCACGATATTTGGTTGTACATACACACCAACGTTGTCATCTTTAGTTACGCGCTTATCTTTATGGCCGCGGTCAGCGCGGCGTTGTATTTAGTGTGGCGATGGCGCGGCGGCGCGGCCACCTACGCGCGCATTGGTGGCGCTGGAGAAATGATGTCGCTGGTGAATTCCACCGTTCCCGCCGCTGAAATACGCGTCAATCGTGTTGGTGAAATTTTGGACGGCGTCACCATGACGCTCATGGAACTTTCGTTCGTCTTGTTGTGGTCGGGCATTGCCATGGGCGCCATTTGGGCCGATCACAGTTGGGGACGCCCGTGGGGTTGGGATCCTAAAGAAGTTTTTGCGCTCAACACTTTCGTTGTGTTCGCGCTGCTGATTCATACGCGTTGGCGCAGCAAAGATAAGGGTATGTGGACCGCGGTGTTGGCCATCATTGGCGCGGCCGTGATGTTGTTCAACTGGATCGTGATCAACTTTGTGATCACTGGCTTGCACAGTTACGCGTAAGCCGAGCGTTGTTGCACATTAATTCGCCGCGGACTTCTTCGCTGGTATTACCTCTGGCACAGGTGCCGCGCTTGGCTTGGTCTGCTGCGGATAAATCAACACGCGGTCGTGCGCCATCAACACCAAGTCGTCCTTGCCGTCGCCAGTGATGTCCGTCACGATGCCCATGTTGGGTTCAAACTCTTTTGGCTCGCCGCCTGCGAACATCTTTGTTTCAAATACTTCAAAGGCTGTTCCGTAGCGCAACTTTCCCGATTGACTGAATGTCAAAATTTCCGCCATTTGGTCGGCGGCGTCGAGCGCGGTGACATCTAGAAATCCGTCGCCATTTAAATCGCCCATTACAAATTCATGTTCAACGCGCCGCGGCTCGTCGCTTTTCCACGTTGCCACTTCTTCCAAACGCCAACGCTCGCCTTTGAGGCGCACCACGGCGAAACTGGAATCGCCAATGACAAGAATGACATCGTTGTCATCGCCGCCAAGACGGCCGGCGAAAATTTGGTTGAACTTGAAGCCAGGCACTTCAATGGCCTCGCTTTGTTTCCATTGATTTTTGCCGTCTTTATCCGTGTTTTTTGAGAACACAATCAAGCGCCCATTTTCCTTATCGCCCGCGACAATCTTGTCGCCCATGATGGCGATGCACGTGAGTTTGGCGTCGGAAGCCTCGGCGTTGATTTGCGTCACCACTTGCCAACCCGGACTTGTGCCCGCCGTCGGCGCCGCATTGTACGTCAGCGCGCGCACATAATTGCGATCAGCCACAAGCAACTCGCTCTTGCCATCGCCAAGAAGATCAAACGAAGAAGTATTGCGGCCGTTAGCGGCTTGCACCAAACCAAATTGCCCCATGTCCTTGCTCTCCATCACCTTCAACTCCGGTTTGCCATCTTTGTCCACGCCGTCGCGCACCATGATCATGGGCTTGTCGGGAGTGAACACAAGCAAGTCAGTGTGGCCATCGTGGTCGGCGTCCAAACTTAAAATAGTTTCGGGGCCACGAGTGAGCGTTCCCAAACTCACGGTGCGATGGTTTTTTGTATCCATGGTTTGATCAGCGGTGGCGGGAATTAAAATCATCTGGTAGTTGCGGCCATCTTTGGTCACCACCGCAAGCGTGCTGACGCCGTTGAAGTCCAGCAAATTCATGGTGACAGGGGAGCTGCCCGCTGGAAGTGGAATGGCGTTTGGAAACGCGATGCCATCTGTGCCCGCGTTGGAGCGGCCAACAACGCCTTCTTTTTCGGAGAGTAAATACACCTGCGCGCGCTGATCGCCTTTGGCGCTTTGCGCGGCGATGGAATCCAAATCCGCGAGCGCTGGAAATTTCTCCGGCGTTTCAAAACCCTTGCCAGGCTTTTGGCGATACAGCATGACCGCGTTCTCGCCCGTGTTTGTCGCCAGCAAATCCAAGCGGCCGTCGCCATCAATGTCGGCCACCGCGAAGTTGCGCTTTTTATTTTGCGGATCATTGAAGGTCACGGTTTGAATGCTGGCCTCGCGGTCGCTGGCGCGCTCAATGGTGGACTTCACCAATTTGCTAAATACAAGTCGCTTGCTTGGTTTCTCAATCAGGGCCAGCATCGCTTGCTTGTCGCCAGGCAAATGCAGCGAGTCCACTTCACGCAGTGGCGGCATTTCAAAACGATTTTGCGGACCAACCACAAGTTTGTCGCCATCTTGGCTGGTCAACCAAATTCGAATCGGACTGGAATCATCCGGCACAATGCCGGCCAAATCCATGGTTCCATTGCCGTCAAAATCATCGGCCATGATGGCCACAATGGTTCCTTCGCCGGCGCTTAATTCCATGGGCGTTCCAAGTTGATCATTATCCATCGGCCATACGGAAATTTTTCCACCCGTGTTGGTGATGAGCTCTGGTTTGGAATCACCAGTCACATTGGCAAACAATAAATTGTCGCGGTTGCCCACCAAGTTTTTCACGGGCGTCTTGCGAATAATTTCAAACACGCCAGGCTTGGTCTGTTTCACAAACGCAATCGTTCCTGGTTGTCCCGCGTAGATCAAATCCATTTTTCCATCGTTGTCAAAATCATTGGCCATGACCGCCAACACTTCGTGCGGCACTGAAATGGTTTCGCGGCGAAAGCGCCACAGTTCAGGCAACTCATTGGAGCCCGGCGTGGGCGGCTTCTCATCGCCTGGCTTCGCGTCGGCGCGTTGGTAATAAAGTTCAATGCGGCTCTTGCGATTGTTCACCACCACCAAATCCTTGCGGCCGTCGCCATCCAAATCCACCGCGATCATGGGCCCAGCTTTGGCGTCGATCTTCTGAATCTCAAGCGGATCAAAGCCAAAGTTGGCTGACAGGTCGGCGCTTTGCGGCGCCGCGAAAATGGCGGCGGTCAAGCTGGCGGTGATGGCTGAAATGATGAACATGATGGGTCTCCAAAGATGTGGCGAAATTTTTTTCTGGCGTGTCCAAAGCACCGACCAACTTGGCGGGCGGGCTATCATAAGCCTGTGAAAAAAAATATGTCTTTATTGTCGCTTCGGGCATTTGGAAGCGTGACGTTGCTCCTGGGCGCGGTTGAATTTGCCAACGCGGATGTCATTCGTCTGCAAAGTGGCTCAACCGTTGATGGGCAAATTGTGAAACGCAGCGACAAACGCGTGTGGGTGGATATTGGCTCGGAGGTTTTGTCCTTCGACATGGAGGACGTCGCCTCCATTGATGCGACCGCCGCCGCCGCGCCCGTGAAGGTGGAGCGTGATGATCTTTTTCACACCGCGGTGAATGCGCCCACGCAGAGTCCCAAGGAGCATGCGCGAACGATTGGTCCAGCCGTTGTGAAAATCAGCACGCCAAGTGGTTTGGGTTCGGGCGTGATCATTGACAAGGATGGACACGCCATCACCAACGCGCATGTTGTGCAGGGCGAGCAAAAGTTGAAGGCCACGGTTTGGTTTCCGCAATCCGATGGCACGCTGAAGCGAGTTGAGATTGACAAAGTGGAGTTGATCGCGGTGAACAATCATTTGGATTTAGCGCTGGTGAAAATTCCGCCAACCAAAGAGGGCGATTTTCTGTTCGCGCCTGTGCAGAAAGACGAGCAACTTGATATTGGCCAATCTGTGTTCGCCATTGGAAATCCGCTGGGTCTTGAGCGCACGCTGACCCAAGGCGTCATCAGCACCACGCAGCGAAGTTTCGACGGCCTCACCTATATACAGACGGATTGCCCCATTAATCCCGGCAATTCTGGTGGTCCGTTGTTCAACACGCGCGGTGAAGTGATCGGCATCACCAACATGGGAATCCGTGGCGGTGAATCGCTTGGCTTCGCCATTCCCGCGCGCTATGTGAAGGACTTTGTGCGCAATCGCGAGGCCTTCACATATGACCGTAGCAATCCAAACTCAGGTCACAATTATCACGATGGTCCAACGCGTTCCAAGTTTGAGACTCCAAGCGAATTGCTTGATGGATCAAATGCGGCCGCAACGCCCGCGAAATAATGTGTCGCTGCTGATGAACGCAATCTCAAACCATGCCACTCGCCCATGCGGCGCGTAAAAACTTTCAAGGGTTGACCATGACACATTTGCATAAAACTATTTTCGCCGCGGTTGCCATTTTGTTCTGCGTCACTGTTCACGCACAATCTCCCGACGCCACCAAAGATGCAGTGAAATTTGAGCAAGTGGTTCCACCCGACGCGTGGTTGGTGATGGGTATGGACAATGTCAGCGCAACCCGCGAGCGCTGGAGCGCAACGCCGGTGGGCAAGTGGTTTCAAAGCGACGCGGTGCAGGCGTTGTTGAAAGAACAGCTGGAAGCGCAGGCAAAAAAAACAAAGGCTCGCATGCAGGAGTTGGGCGTTGAAGAGGACTCGTGGAGTTGGCCCGAATCAATTGGAGCCGGCCTGTATTTGGCGCATGACGACACGTTGGACGCCGATCTTCCGCATGTGTTGGTGAGCGCCGTGTGGGGCGCGGGCGCCGACAAAGTCAACACGCTCTTTGAGGCGGTCCTGACTGAAATGCAAAAGAAAGATCCCGGCGCCGTCAGCACAATTGAAATTCACGGCAAGCCAGCCAAGGCCATTCGCGTTCTTGACAAGGACGCGCAGCCCAAAAAGAAAAATCGTCGCGCAAGCAATTCATTTGTTCCAGATGGCTCGCTTGACCACATTGAAACGCTCTATTTCGTGCGCGATGGCAATCGCTTTTTGTTTGGCAGCGTGAAGCAAGATCTGGATGAGGCCCTTGGCGTGTACGAGGGGGGTGGCAAGGAAATCCGTGGCCGACTCCGCGGATTTTAAAAAGACATTGGACAGCGTTGGCCGCGGAGATGGTTGGATGGTCATGCTGACATCGGCTTTGAACAAAGTTGCCGGCGCTGGCGGCGCGCAGGTTGAATTGGTCCAGCCGTATTTGCAAACTCTCTTTGGCGATGTGCACGGCTATGGTTTTTCGCTTGCCTCTGATTCGCCAGGCGCGCAATTTCAAGTGCTTTCAAGCATCATGATTGATGGCGATCGCAAGGGATTGTTGGCCCTTCCAAATCCAGCGAAAAGTCCATCGCCACCGCCAAAGTTTGTCAGCGGCGACGCCACGGGGTACGGCACCATCAATGTGCAATTTGGGGAAATTATGAAATTGGTGGAGACGGTGGTGGCCTCCATGCCGGAGGAACTCTCTGAGCCGTTTGACGCCACGTTGCAACAATATGGTCCAGATTTGTCGCGCGCATTTTCCAAGCTTGGTCCCGACATGCACGTTGTGCGCTGCAAGGCAGTTTCTGATTTGTCATTGAACGCCGACCAAAAAGCATTGAATACGAAAGATTCCCAGGGCACTTTCTTCGCCATCCGCTGCGCTGAAGAGCAATCCATGATGACCTTGTTGAATTTGTTCCTGCCCCAAGCTGGATTTGAGCCGCGCGACTTCAATGGCAACACCATCTTTGATGACAAGTCGCGCGAAACCAGTTTTGGATTTGGCGCCGGCTGGTTCTTCACTGGTAAAAGCAAGTTTGTGGAGGCGGGTTTGCGCGCAACCACTCCATCAAATGCACAGGGAACGTTGGCCGACACTGCGGCGTGCAAGCAAGTCTTGGCGGACTTGGGTCCAACTGCGGTTTTGTGCTGGGGATATCAAGATATTTTGATCGACTTCAGTGACAACGAAAGTGCCAATGAACGTCGGCGTGCCGAAATTTCCGCGAGCTACGATTCGAATTCATTGGACAAGATAGGCGTGGGCGCGCCAATGGATACGTTCTACATTCTCTTCAAGGATGAGAAGACCCTGTGGAAAAATGCGATGGGACCAAACGTGTTCAGCATGACGCAGGAGTCATCGGCGCTCATCACCAAGATCCGCGTGCTGCCGCCTACGGCTCCGTGATGGAGTTGAGAAAATTCGCAAGCGCGCGGTCAAATTGTTGCGCATCGCCAAGCCGCAAATCGTCGTGACGTTGGTAGGGCAGGACAATCAGCGTGCCACGTGGTGCGGCGCTTGAAATCTTTTGCGCATCCGCAAGCGGCGAGATTGGATCATGATCGCCAGCCATCACCAGCAACGGCGCGCGCAACTCGCGCGCATTTATTTCTAGTGGGCCATCCATGCGTCCAAGAATGCGCAGCGTCAGAAAAGCGATTGGCGCGAATGGCCATGCTGGAAGATTTTGTAACACAAGACGCGCTGGAATGGGCGAGCGCAACGTGCTGTAGGGGGCAAAGGCGATCACGCCCGCGATAGAAATGCCTTTGTTTTCAGTTGGATTGCCTTGGAAATCAGTCGCGGCCAGATTCGCCGCGCGAATGGCAATGCCCGCGCCCATGGAATGGCCCGCAAGAAGAAACGGACGATTGGGAAACTGGTGAGCTAGTTCATGTAGTGCTTGAACAACGCACGCTGGTTCATGCACGCCAAGAGCGCTCCATGATCCAAGGTGTTCGCCGTGAGCGGGCAAATCAATCAACACAATTTCAGAGCATGCGTTTCGAAATGGTTCAACGCGCGTCAACGAATCCCACCGCGAGCGGCCCCATCCATGCAGCATCACCAATATGGGCGCGTTGGAATGTGTGGCGTTTCCCTTGATGCGCCAGGCGGGCAACGGGTGATGTTGCCCTGAAGAAAATTCGCACTCGTCAAACTGCAAGCCAAGATCCGACGGATCTTTTGGTCGACCAGTGGCCAGCGCCCACGCGAAATATTTTCTTGGCGGCCGCAGCGCTTGCAAGGCGGTCATGACGCCGCCCCATAAGCACAACATCGCAATGACCAGCGTGAACAAAATCAAAAGCCCCCAAGGCTGCGGCATGGGTTACTTCGCCTTCATAATGCTGGCGATGTGTTTGGCGATGGAGTCCGCCGCGACGCGCGCTGAAGCAAGCGTGCTTTCCAGTTGTGTTTGCGCGGCGGCGCGTTCGGCGGCGTCTGAAAGTTGCGGCACGTTCACGCGCACATTCCACGCCGCGGCGTTGGCGGCGGTGGTGGCCAATTCAGCGGCAATCGCCAAGTCGCTGATCAAGTTTGGATTGCTTGTATTTGGCAGGTTTTGCAGTGATTCCAGAATGGTGCGCGCCAAAACAGCAATGGCCATGGGGGCCGCGGTGGCGGCGCGAACGGCGGCGGGTTCCTGCGCCACTCGGTGCGCATCGGTGGGGGGCAATTTCCAAAGCGCCGACAATGTTCCGTATGCAATTGCGTCTTGGTCGGCCAAAGCGTGCGCTTCATTTTGCGAGCGCTGCAAACATTCCAACGCTTTTTTATTTTCAATTTCATGCGCCGCAAATTTGGGTTTGCCCAACGTGTACGCCAGCACCATGCATCCAAGCGCGGCTGCGTGAGCGGCGGTGACCGCTGCAACCGCGCCACCACCCGGAATTGGCTCCTTGCTGGCCAAACGATTGGCGAACTCGTGCAGCGAAAGTTGCGCCAATGGTTCACTCATGCGCGAAACTCCGCATGCAACTCTGTTTGCAAAATCTGCACCAGCGACTGCACCTCAAGATCAATTTC
>CAJACJ010000205.1 GCA_903938205.1 uncultured bacterium | reverse complement strand
GTGGTTCCAAGATCAATTCCAACAATTGGCGACATGGGAAATCCTAGGAGCGCGGAGTTGTTGGCGGCGTTGGTGTGGATGTTGCTGGCGCGGGAGTTGGTGTTGTTGGCGGCGTTGTAGTTGGCGCGGGAGTTGTAGTTGGCGCGGGAGTTGTTGGTGCAGGCGATGTTGGCGCGGGCGCTGCGGGCGTTGTTGATGTTGTTGACGCGGGAGTTGTTGGCGCAGGCGGAGTTATTGCTGGCGCAGACACCGCAGGAGTTTTTGGTTTTTCTGTTGCCTCTGGAAGTTTTTGCAGCGTGCTTTGAAAGCGCCGTTGCGTTAGGCCTTTCATAAAGGCGACTACTTTGTCGGTCTCGGGAGTACTGCCGCGAATTGCAAAATTGCGCTCGCTGCCGCCGTATTCTTGATACTTCACCACAAACACCGGCTCCGTCTTGTCATCGCCTGTTTCCTTGGGCACATTCTGAATCCACGAAAGTGAACTCACGAGCGCAACAAATTCCTTGGCTTGCTCTGGTGTCAACGCAGTCTCCCACGTTGTGTAATCATTCATGGCGCTCATGCCGCCGCCATATTGAATTTCACCCGTGGGAGTAATTCGGAAAAGTTCGTAACGTTGTTGACTGGGATATTTCTCCGCGATTTGAAATCGCCATCCAGCCACGGGCGATGTATCCGCCGTGCCGATAGTGGCGGCGCAACTTTGCAACAGAGTTGCCGACATCAACAATGCGCAGGCACACAAACTTCTTGCACTGATCAAAGTGGCGCGTAATTTGAACCATGAAAATTTCATATTCATTGATGGCGGCGATATCGACACCCGCATCGGCGAGATCAAGAATGACTTCCACACACATCGCATGAATTGAAATAGGGCGAACATGATGGCAAGCATATTATTTGGCGGGTGGCTTGAACCACGCGTATGGATCGGGGCCAAAGTCATAGCGAATGGGCAAGTCCGCATCCGCAGCCAAATCCGTGGCGAACGCGGCTTGCGCCATCACTTTCACCCACACTTCACTCGCGGGATCGGGCTCACCGGTGCCCTCAAAACGGCGGACAAAAGTCCAACGATCGTCACTGGCGGCGAACGTCATGATGTACACAATTTCATTTGGCTGCGCCTCCACCAAATAAGGATTGGCCGAGAAGTCCGCGAGTTCAGGATTGGCGAATCCAAGCTTCTTGGCCACGTCCCACATTTCAAAAACTTGCCGCTGATACAACACGCGCGCCACACCTGGACGCACGCGGGTGTTCACGGTGGGACCAAAGTCCGCCAGCAATGTGCCATCTGGAAACACGATCATTTTGCCAGGACGCAGCCACGCCTCGCTGCGAAATGGAACTTTGTCGCCCTTGAGAATGGTCACATCAAATGTCAACTGAGTTGGCGTGGCCAGTGGATCCGGAGCGGGCGCGGCGCAACCGCACGCCAACGCGCCATGAATCAGAAGTGTGGTCAACAATACAAGCGCTGCTTTCACAACGGCAGCGTACCAAGACCGCGTTCGCTACTCTTTGAACCCATGCGGACAAGTGTGAGATGGATCAATGATTATTTGGATCGACCTGCGACTGCCGAGGAGCAAGCCGACGCGCTGACCGCGGTCGGCCTGAATTTTGATGGCCGCGAAGTGTTGCCTGACGGAGCGATTTGGCAAGAGATAGAAACCACCAGCAATCGCGGCGATTGTCTGTGTCATTTTGGTTTGGCGCGCGAACTTGCCGCCAAGACCAAGCGCGTGTTGGTTGCTCCCAACAGCAAAGGCAATGGCGCCGCGAAAAAGAATTCTTCCACATTGGCCCCGGGTGCCGCGGGAAAATGCGCGGACTTTATTCGTGTTTCCAATGTGGATCACCAAGCGTGCCCGCGTTACAGCGCGCGCGTGATTCGCGGAGTAAAAGTTGGTCCAAGTCCCGAGTGGCTTCAGGAGCGACTGCGCGACGTGGGCCAAATTCCGCGCAACAACATTGTGGATTGCACCAACTTTGTGCTGCTTGAATTGGGTCAACCCACGCATGTTTTTGATTTGTCCACGCTTGCCGGCGGTGAAATTCAAGTTCGCCGCGCGCGCGCCAAGGAAATGTTTTTGCCGCTTGGTGATCAAGCCGTCGCCATTGAATTGTCCCCCGCTGATTTGGTGATTGCCGATGGCGAGAAACCCGTCGCGCTTGCGGGCGTGAAGGGCGGCGCATTTTCCGCGGTGCGTGAGAGCACAACTGACATTGTGCTTGAGGCCGCAACTTTCAATCCTTCGCAAGTTCGCGCCAGCAGTCGACGCCACAAAATTGCCAGCGATTCCAGCAAGCGCTTTGAGCGTGGCGTTCATGCGGCGGCGATTGATTTCGCGGCCGCGCGCTTGGCGGATTTAATCATGCAAACCGCTGGTGGAACATTGTGCGACGGTGTGGTCGAGGCCAGCGCGCCGCTTCCCGCGTTGAAAATAGTTCCCATGCGCTGCGAGCGTTGCCGCAAGGTTTTGGGCGCGGACATTTCCAATCAAGAGATGCTGCAAACGCTGCAAACGCTTGGTTTTTCCCCACGATTGCAAGGCGACCTGATTGAATGCACCGTGCCACCGGAGCGCATGGATATTGAGCGCGAGGTGGATTTAATCGAGCAGGTCATTCGTCTGATTGGACTTGAGCGCGTGCCCATGGGTGAGTCCATTC
>CAJACJ010000204.1 GCA_903938205.1 uncultured bacterium | reverse complement strand
CGCCACGAATTATTCAACAACATCGGTTCTTTCTTCAGTCGTTACTTTCAGTGACACCTTTGATGGAACCAGCTCAACATTTACCATTGGCGCGCCGGATGACACGGCCACTATTGGAACATGGGCTCGAGCCAATACCCTGAGTGGCTGTGGTGCTTCCGCTTCTGCCTACAGCGGAAGCAAAGCATTTGTGACTGGCAGCACCAGTTGTGTTGATCTTGACAACGGCAAGACTTCTTTGCTTACCCCAATCGTCGACGGCTTGGGCGCAGATGTCTTCTATCTTAAATACGCCATGTATTTGAGTTACAACAACGTGGTTGTGACTGATGATCCATTGGAAGTCTTCGTCTCCAATGACGCAGGTCTGACATGGGTGCTTGCCCAGTCCTATTCATCGGGCACTTCTTGGAGTCTCAAGACCATCAACATGCTTGATTATGTTTCAGCTTCAAGCGAAATGAGAGTGAAGTTTGTGGCGCAAGACAATGGCACCGACAATATTGTGGAAGCCGCCATTGACAGCGTGTCGTTCTCAAAGGTGTCTTGCTATCCCGCTTTGTTCGCGGATGTCGATGGCAACGGCGTGGTGGACAATGCCGACGCTTCGCTTGTGCTGCTTGATTTCGGTCCATGCTCGGGCAACTGCCCAGCGGATTTAGACAAGAGTGGTGAAGTGGACGTTGGAGATGTTTCGTTGGTGTTCATCAATATCAACTAATTCCTGTATTTTCAAAGTGAAATCAATGCGGGCGATGTCCAACAGGGCGTCGCCCGCTTTCTTTTGCGCAGGCTTCCAAAAGTATTTTTTTCGCTAAACTCTTCGTCCCGCGAAATCGGGAATTGGCCCTGGTGGCGAAATTGGCAGACGCGCCAGCTTGAGGTGCTGGTGGGAGCAATCCCTTGGAGGTTCGAGTCCTCTCCTGGGCATTTGGTTGGATTGGAGATACGGAGCGCGATATGAGCGACACGGTAATACTCACATCTTCTGTGACCGACGCTCTCGAAAAATCGTTGCGCATGAATGAAACTTTTTTTTCTATTCAAGGCGAAAGCACATTCGCCGGACGGCCGTGTTTTTTTATTCGCTTGACTGGCTGCCCCTTGCGATGCGCTTGGTGCGACACCAGCTATGCATTTCGTGAAGGCGCGCAGCGGTCGGTGCGGTCACTTGTTGAAGAAGCGATCGCTTCACGCTGCGACTTGGTTGAAGTCACCGGCGGCGAGCCGTTGGCGCAGGCGGCATGCGTTGATTTGGTGCGCGCATTGTGCGACGCGGGGTTGACCACGCTCATTGAAACTTCCGGAGCGCTTGATATTTCGCCGCTGGACTCGCGCTGCATTCGCATTATGGATTTGAAATGCCCTGCCAGCGGCGAGTGCGCGCGTAATTTGTGGAGCAACCTTGAACACCTGCTTCCACATGACGAAATTAAATTTGTCATTGCCGATCGTGGTGATTATGAGTGGGCGAAAGACATTTTGAACAAGCACGCGCTGACCACAAAAGTGAATTGCGTTTTAATGAGCGCTGCGTGGACGCAGGCAAAAAATGCTGATATTGCGGGATGCGCCGGGCTGGAGCCGCTGAAACTGGCCGAGTGGATTTTGGCCGACGCCCTTCCAGTGCGCATGCAAACGCAATTGCACAAATTGATTTGGCACCCTTCAACGCGCGGGGTTTGAAAAAGCTTCATATCGAATTGAAATTCACCAAGGCGGAACCTTGTTTTTAAAAAAGCGCGCGCCTTAGTAAATCCAGCCTTCAATATTGGCCGTCGCGGGTGGAACCCACTGCAGCGGATCAGTCAAAAGAATGATGGCGTCTAAGAGATCGCCTTCCTCATCGTCAATGGCTTCTTGACCAACACGATCTGGAATACGCACATGTTCTTGATCAAGCGTGCGCACCAACCGCTCACGCAATTGACGCGGCGGAAGTCCGGCGCCTTTGTAGCCGTGATCGGGCATGCCAGAAAATTTTAAGATGCTCGCGGGACACCCTTCGCATACCGTGACTTGGTTCTTGGGATGTCCGTTGTGTACTGGTTCAATGCGAATGCCCGCGTCAGCGAGTGGCTTGAGCACTTCGGCGATCAATGTCCATGTCTGCTTGAAAATACGCAAGTTCATGGGCGCCATGGGCGTGCGAAAAATTTGGTCGCATATGCGCTTAGGTTCTTGGCGTGACACTTTTCGAATGGCGGTACGCCACAGACGCGGATCTTTGAATGATTCCATCCAAGTCACCATGCCGCTCCATGTGGGCGCCACATCAAATTGGCGAAGTGATTCCAGGGCAAGACCAATTGGCGCGTCAATGCGAAACATGTGTGGCTGACCATCTTTGGCGCACTCAAGAATGTGCCGCACCAAACTGTTGCGATCCATGCGACCCTTGGATCGAATTGGGTCGTGGCGCTTGAGAAGATCGCGCTCCACAACGCGAATTTTGGCGGCGCCGCCAGAAGAAGCGCCGGAGAAATCTATGCCGTGCAAAATCATGGGTTCACCAATTTCAATTTTGACCGCACTGGGATTGTGATTTTCCGCATGGGCAGCATCCGCCCATGTTTTGGGTCGGCGCAGCGGAGGTGCTGGAACCCACTACACCAAATACGCTGTGACGGCGCGTGAACTTACGTTTTTTTCCAGAAGGATCTTGCACAGGCTTGTCCGCGTCGGCCATAGGCCGCAGCAACTCAATTACTTGCGTGTCGGTGTCATTGATGTATTCGTACATGGGCATGGTGTGCATTCTATGGGCGTTGGCGCTTTGGTTTTGTGATTCGTTTAATAAATGGTTTCGCCACTGGACGCATGGCTGGTTTCGCTCCAACTGGCGGCGCGGATTTTACGAATGGTTTCGCTCCAACTGCTGGCGCAGACTTTGCAAATGGCTTCGTTCCAAATGGTGGTGCGAACTTCGCCGATGGTTTCGCCCCAACTGCTGGCGCGGACTTTGCGAATGGTTTCGCGAACGGCCGCGCGAATTTTTTTGCGGCGGGATTCGTAAAAGTTTTTGCGGATGATCCCACGAATTTTTTTGCCGTGGGTGCTGCGATGACCTGCTGCTCAGGCTCATCTTCGCCCCGCTCATCTGGCCTTGTGCGAGCGGTGACAGACTTGAAGGCGGCCTTGCGCAAGCTGGAAAATTCTGCGACGGAAAGTTCCCGCCACGCTCCAACGGTCACGCCGCGCAGTTGCAGCGGCCCAATCGCGGTCTGGCGCAATCGCTTCAATGGATATCCAATTCGCAGCATTGTCAGCCTGATTTCAGTGTTTTTTCCATCACGGATTTCCATCAACAAAGTGGTTCGGCCCAATTCGCGATTGAGCACCGTGACGCGCGAACGTTTCTCGGGATCCATGGACATGCTGCGCTTGCTTGGAAACAACGCCGCCTCAATGGTGGCAACGGCTGCGTCATCAAGTCGACCGGCAACAACCAACTCAAATGTTTTGGACACTTCGTAGCGCGGATGCGTCAAGCGATTGGCGAACTCTCCATCGTTAGTCATCAAGACCAACCCACTGGCGTCAATTTCCAAACGTCCCACTGGAAACAAACGTGTTTGCAAAGGGTGCTGCACCAAATCAATCACGCGACGACGGCCGTCGGGGTCCACATTGGTGCAGACAATTCCCTTGGGCTTGTACAACATGATGTAGACATGCGGATCGGCGCCACGAATGACGCGGCCATCCACTTCAATTTTATCTTTTTCCGCGTTCACCCAAGCTGGTAGCGCGTCAAGAATAATACCGTTCACACGCACACGCGCCTGTGCCACCAATTCTTCGCACTCGCGTCTGCTGGCAACGCCCGCCTGCGCGAGCACTTTTTGAATGCGCTCGCCGCGGCGGTCATCAGTGAATGGATGCGCGGTGGTTGATCGTCGTTTCATGGGTCGCCCATGGTAGACACTTGTTTCCCCGTACACTTTGCGCATGAATGATTTTCTACATGTCTTGCCCGAGACCGTGACCTTCAGATTGGCTCGATTCTGGCGGTTTTTGAGCTTTTGTATTTACTGGATCGCAAAGGACCGCGCCACTCAAATGGCCAGCGCGCTGGCCTATCGCACCTTGATCGGCCTCTTGCCGGTCGTGATTGTGGCCACGCTGATCTTCAAGTCGGTTGCAGGACAAAATTTCACGCAGTTGGTGAAGCAAGGCTTGGATGCGCTTGGTCTTGAGGAAATTAAAATTGTTCCGCCAGGCTCCACGCAAGAACAAGTCAGCCTGAGTTCATGGCTACTTGAAATTATTTCAGGCGCGTCCAAACTTGATCTGTCTGGTCTTGGAATTGTTGGGGCAAGCATTCTTTTGTTCAGCTCTATTTGGGTGGTCATCACCATCGAGGAAAGTTTCAACATGATTTGCCGCGCCACGCACGGGCGAAGTTGGGTGCGTCGTTTCATCACCTACTGGTTCGCGCTCACCGCCGGACCACTGCTGTTGGGCGCGCTTCCAATTGTTGGCGCCTATGTCACCAAATCCGCGGACATGTTGCCAAATTGGGGATGGCTCTTATGGGTGGTGCGATCCATGTGGGGATTTTTTGTGTTGTGGGTGTTGTTGCTGTTGGTGTACACCGCCGTTCCAAGTTCGCCGCCACGTTTTCGTTTTGCCGCAATGGGCGCGCTTTTTAGCTCAATTGGACTTTTGCTTGGCCAACATTTTCTTGGCGTCTATGTCAATAAAACTTTAAGCTTGAGTTTAATTTATGGATCGCTTGGTTTAGTTCCAGTGTTCATGTTCTGGCTCTACGCCATGTGGCTCATTGTGCTTGGTGGTTTACAAGCGGCTGTCTTGTGGGATGTTTTTGGAAAGCGCGGCTGGGAACAACTCTCTCTCGAAGAGGGTCCCACACTGGCTGATCCCGGAGTCGCTGTATCCATAATGCAGCAAGTGGTGAACAATTTCAAAAATGAAATTCCAGCGACATTGACGAGTGTTTCTAAATCAGTTGGTTTATCAAGTTCGGTCACCCATGTGTTGCTCGGGCGATTGCTTGAACGCGGACTTCTTCTGTATGTCGTGGATGGTGAAAAATATGTCCCCGCGAAACCAACCTCGGAAATCCTGCTTGCCGACGCGCTCCGTGTTGGGTTTGAATCTTGCAGCGCTGGATTGGGCAATATTGATCCCGCGCTTCAAGAACTGCGCCAGGCGCAAGTACAAGTGCTTGCCAAACGAACTTTATCTTTACCAGAGGCGAACTAAGAAACACCATTCGTCCTTGGAACCACAGCACTCGTGGCGCTCCGTGATGCTCTTCAATGCAGCAATTTATAGATTAAATCGAACCACTTCGTTGTTTAACGCGCCCACGGAATTTTTCATTTGGTCGGCTGCCTTGGTGAATTCACCAAGCGATTGAATGGTCACCTTCACGTTGTCGGACAAGTTCACCATGGCCTCGCCAATTTGCTTGGCTCCCAAATTCTGGCTGTTCATTCCCTGGCTGACGCTTCCAAATTGATTCTTCATCACCTCAACGCTTTCAATAATGTTGGTCAGCGTGGAGCCAATACTTTCAACTTGCGTAACGCTATTGGTCACATGCGACGAGAATTTATCCATCTCCATCACGCCGGTTGAAACGGCGCTTTGCATGTGCTTGACAGTGTGCTCAATATCCAATGTGGCCGAGGCGGTCTGATCGGCAAGACGGCGAATTTCACGAGCCACCACCAGGAAACCGCGGCCATGCT
>CAJACJ010000203.1 GCA_903938205.1 uncultured bacterium | reverse complement strand
GGCATTTGCGAACTTGGCTCAAATGTCTCATTTGTTTTGAGCTGAAATGCGCCTGATTTGAACAGGAGCGCTGTTCAAAAAATCAGCCTTTGGGTGGCGGAGAAGTTGCGGCGTTCGCACCAGAATTACTTGGCGCTGGTGCGGTGGAGGTTGCTGCAGGGGTGCTTGTTGTCCCAGTGGAAACTGGAGCAGCTGCAGGCGAACGAACGACTGATGGAGTCATAATCGTTTCAAGTGGCTCGTCGGTCGGGTTCGCCATGGCGGGCTCAGTTGTTCCCTTTTTATCATCAAGCAACTTCAACATTTCCTCGGTCTTGCTGTCCATTGGCTTCTGCAGTGCGCGCAGTCGTTCAATTTCTTGCACATTGTAATTGGTGTCGTTGCCATCTGGATTCTCAACAACAATTGGCGTCACAAACAATACAAGTTCCGTGGCCGCGCTCACTTTTTCCGTTGAGGAGAAAACCCAATCCAAGACAGGCACATCGCCAAGCACAGGAACCTTGGTCTTCACTTTGTTCTCGGTTTCCTTGCGAATTCCGCTAATGACAATGGTCTGGCCATTCTTAATCACCACCGAAGTGTTGGTTTGGCGTCGTTGGATGGTTGGATTGTTTCCTGGCGTCACAACCGTGCGCGTGGTGGTATCCACGTTGCTTAAAAGAATTTCAATTTGCATGGCCACATTCAAATCCTTGGTAATGCGCGGTCGCACATTCAGACCAATTCCCACTGCAATCTGGTCAAAGCTGGAGGTTGTTCCACCGCCCGTTGTTCCACCAGTTGTTGAACCCGTTTGAAATGGAACATCCGCGCCGTCAAAAAACTTGGCTTCCTGATTGTCGCTTGTGAACACGCGCGGTTGCTGCAAAATGCGAACTTGAGTTTGTTCTTCAAGCGCCTGCAAGATCACCGACGCGTCAACTCCGAAAGAAAGAACGCTCGACGTCAAGTCGCCAATGAAATCGCCTGTACGAGTTCCTTCGTAGATAGGAGTTGTTCCTTGTCCATTGATAACGATCGCATTGGCGCCGGTCAGCGGTTGAATGTCGCCACGCTTTCCAAACTTCAAGCCAAACGCAAATTGATCACCCAACACAACTTCAGCAAGCACTGCGCTAATCATCACTTGGCGACCTGGCTTATCCAACTTTTCAATGATGTCCATCATCGCCTGTTGGATTTCTGGAGTGGCAAGCACAAGCACGCTGTTCTGTCCCGCGTTGGGCACCACGCGAGTCTTGCCAACAAGCGCGCTCACCTCAGTCGCCGTGTCACCAGCACCACGAGCTGTTTGCCAAGGAAATTTAATTTCCGTGGCTGTTCCACCAGCAGAGCCATTGCTCCCAATGTTTGTTGTTTGACCCGTTCCGCCAGCATCGCCAGCCGCGGCGCCTTGGAAATCAATTCCCGTTAAGCCTTCATTGGGAGCTTTAATTCCGCTGCCGCTACCCGCTTCGGCAAGCAGTGCGTTTAGAATTTCAGCCACTTCCACCGCGCTTGCATGCTTCAACTCCACGCTAATTGGCAAGCCAGCTTTCAGCGGTTGATCAATGTCTTTAATGAGTTTGTCTAGCCACACAAAATTATCCGGAGTCTTGGTCACCACAAGCAAGCGTCCAGAATCTGGATAGGCCTCGATACGGAAGACATTTGATACCGCGACATCCGCGCCACTGTCGCCACCACCACCGCCACCCGCGCGGCTAGCGCCAGTATTTCTGTTTGCGCCGCCAGCAGCTCCACCAGCCGCGCTAAACGGTCTGCGAGTTGCGGAACTGCCACCGCCACCAGATTCAAGCAGCGCCTGTAATAAATCTTTCACCTTGATCGGATCGGTGTACTTCAAGTCGTACAAACGAAACGGTTGGCCATCTTTGGTAATCGGAACATCCCACGCTGTGGTGATGAGGCGGCGAATCTCAACCAGAATTTCTGGCTCAGCGCGAATGGTCAGTGAATTCATGGTTGGCAAAACCGTGACCACAAGTTGTTCGCTGGTTCCAGGAATAAGTCCTTCACCACCGCTTCCGCCACCAGCGCGCCGCACTTGCGCAGGCTGACCAGGTCGTTGCGGTTGGCCTTGTTGACCTGGTTGTGTTGCCGCCGCGGCTCCACCACCGCCAACAGTTTTGGCCGCGAATAAATCCTGTATCAGCGTGGAAATTTGCGTGGCATCCGCGTACTTCAGTTTGAAAGTTTCCGTTCGAACTTCCAAATAGGCGGGCACATCAAGCAGCGTGATCATTCGTTGCACACGCTTGGCGTATCCAATATCGCCTTCAAGAATAATCTGATTGGAGTTGGAATCTAGGCTGAATTGAATGTAGTCAGGCGGATTGGTCGACTGCAATTGATCAAACACATTTTGCGCCTTTGTATTTTCAATCTTGAAAATCTTGATGCAAATGGTTCCATCTTCAGCGAGCGCGGCGACATCGATTTCAGGACCAAGCACTGTCACGGGTTGCAACTTGTTCATGTCGCTCAGCATGTCGATCATGACAATCTTTTCAGTTTCAACCACGCCAACTTGGTTCAGTCGAAACGCTTGGAACAACAAATCCAAAGCATCTTGCCGTGTTACTTCGGTGTCCATGACCATTGTGATTTTAATGGCCGCAACTTGCTGCAAACGAATCAGAACCGCTTTGCCCGTGGTCTCAACAATGAAGGGAATTGTGTCTTCGATTTTTGTGTCTTTGAAAGTCAGCTTCACCTTGTCGGTTGGACCCACTCGACGAGATCCGCGAATTTCTTTGGCGCCTGCTGAAACAAGCGAGCCTTCAAGTTGAACCACGCCGGCTGGAACTTCATTTACAACAGGTGGCGGAGTTGTATTTGTCGTGTCAGTTGACGCGGAAGTTGCGGATGAATCTGGCGCCGCAGATTCAGTTGGCGAAGACGCTGGAGTTGCAACTGGAGCCGCTGTTTGTGTTGGAGTATTTTGGGGGGTAGCGCTGCCCGCCGCATTTGGTTGCGGAGTTGCCGCTGGTCTGCGAGAAGCATCTTGAGCAAGAATGACCGCTGAGTGAAATGCAATTGGTTTTTCAACAACGGTCGCAACAGGTTGCGGGGCGGGTTGCGGACGACTTGGTCTATCCGCTGGATCCATAGCCGACATGG
>CAJACJ010000202.1 GCA_903938205.1 uncultured bacterium | reverse complement strand
TAGCTCCATTGATCGGTGTGCACGCGGAACAATTCTTTTGGCAACGTCTCGCCAAATATAAAAATCAAAGGCAAAAGAAGGCATGCATTCAAGGCGATGCCCACCAAAGGCGAGAAACCCGCGCCTTCAAAAATGTGCGCGATTGCGATTGAACCAAGGTCGTGCGCGCACGCGTTGCCGATTAAAAGCGTGGCCAGAATTCGATTTGGAAAGCGGATTTCCTCCAACAACCGTATGGCCGCTTTGCGCGCACGACCCACCTCTATCGCCAAGCGAATGCGATTCAGCGAGTAGATGCCGGTTTCAATGCCAGCGAACATGGCCGACAGCATCAATGCCGCCAACAACAGCCCTGCGTAGAACATGAATTGCAAGCCACTCATTGTTTAAAGTCCCGTGAACGTTCATCTAGGCGACGCGCCTTTATCCAAAGCACTCGATTGCGTTCCATGCTTTCAACAATCATTTCCAACCCGTGGATTTCAAGTGAGTCATTGGCTTGCGGCACACGATTCAAATGCTCCATGAAAAATCCACCAAGCGTGGCGGATTCAGATTCGGGCAACGCCACTTGCAAACGTTCGGCCGCCAAAGCTAGATCCGTATCGCCTGGCATTCGCCACCAACCATTCGCGTCAAGCGTGATGCCAGGTTCATTTGCCCATTCGCTGGAAACTTCCCCAGAAACTTCACCAACCGCGTCACGCAAACTCACCACGCCCGCGGTGCCGCCAAATTCATCCACAACGACCGCGCTTCTTTCTCCTTCGCGCTCAAACCACTCAAGAAGTTGTCCAACCGTTGCCAACTCGGGAATAAATCCAATTTTTCGAATGTGCGAATGCACGGGAGTATTGGCACCACGGGCATCCAATAAAAAATTTCGCGCATCCAAATAGCCGGCAATGTGATCAAGATCTGGATCAACAACAATCAAGCGCGTGCGCCGTGATGATTTCACCATGGCGAAGACTTGTTCATATGTTGCGTCGCTGCGGATTGAAGCCACAAAAACGCGCGCCGTCATGAGATCGCGAACCTGTCTCTCTTGCAATCGAATCACGCGCTTCAACGCGCCGGCTTCCTCGCTTCGCAATACCCCTGACTTGGAATTCTGTCCGACCAACTCTTGGACATCGGTCATTGAAACACCGCTACTTTGAGCGACACCAACCAAGCGCGACAGTGGCGACACAATTCCAATATCCAACAAACTTCGAATAGGACCCACAACACGATGGACGAAAAGCAAAGGTGCCGACAAAACACCAGCGAGTTGTACCCGCGCAACATTGCCAACCAATTTTGGCAATGTTTCACCTACGATCACAAGCACCACCAAGGAAAAAAGCGCGAATACGAATTCGACCAGCGGAGACGAATTGGACATTAAAATGATGCCGCTGGAAATGACAAAAAACAAGGTGTTTGCAGTCATATTGATGAACAACACCGTCACCAATAATCCACGCGGCTCCCTCAATAATTCATCCACTCGACGTGCGGTCGCCGGCCGTTCACGTCGCAACTTTTCCCTGTCCGCTTGGCGCAATCCAAATAGAACTGTCTCTGAACATGATGCGAAAGCGCTTGTGGCCACCATTGGAAGTAGCGCCAAAAACAAAATGATTTCAATCGGTCCAATGGTCATCGCGCGCACTCTTCATGCGCACGGCGCATGGCTCGAAGCCTGTTCAGCGCGTCAAATGCGGCACTCCATGTTTCAACTTCCGGGCGTGTGATCAACGCGCGCATGGCGGCATCTGTTTCCAATTCAATTGCGCGCAACTCTAAGGCAACTTCCTCCGTAATCGCGGTGCGGGCTTGTGCGTCGTCGCCCGCGCTATCAACGGCTTCACGCAACTCCATCATGCGCATTAAAAAAGATGGATTTTGCTTTGGCTCTAAAGGCCTTGGGTCAGGCGCAAGCGCCTGTAAAATAGCGTTACCTCGTGAAAGCGAATCTAAAAGTTCACTTGCCGCCGCATTAATCATTGAAGATTTGTGAAGCGCGTTGGCGCGACCAACCGCCTCCGTTTGCCGATCAGGATGCGACACGATCGAACATTTTCTTTGCGCGGCGCGAATTTCATCAGCTGTTAAACGCCACGAACATGTCAAGCCAAGTAGTTGAAATGGATCGGCCACTTAGTCTCCCCCAGCCACTCGTTCAACCTCTTCAAAACTAGTCACGCCTTGAGCCACCAATTGGAATCCAAACTTTTGCAGCGTGATGTAATGACCTTGCTCTAGAACATTTCGCAAATCCGAGATAGTTGGTCGCTTCAAAACAACATCGCGAACGCCATCTGAAAATTCCAACAACTCCAACAACGCCCGGCGACCACGGTAGCCCGTACCCAAACATGAGCCACAACCCAAAGGAGCATAAATACTTGGCATGCCGTCCGCGGCGCGCCCCATCTTTAATAATTGTTGCGAAGTCAGCCTAACCGCCTTGCGACAATTCAAGCACAAAGACCTGCATAATCGCTGCGCCACGATTAAATTGATCGCGTTCGCAACCAAATACGACTCCACTCCCAAATCAAGCAGGCGGAATATGGCTCCCATGGAATCACGCGAATGCACCGTTGAATACACCAAGTGTCCAGTCATGGCCGCCTGCATGGCTACTTGCGCGGTTTCGATGTCACGGATTTCCCCCACAAAAATAACATCTGGATCTTGCCGCAGAACGCTTCTTAAAATATTGGCGAAGGTGTTCCCCTGTTTGTGATCAATTGGTATTTGCGTGCAACCCTCCAAGTAATACTCAACGGGATCCTCAATGGTGATTGCGTTGCGAGTTTCCACATCGATCTCACGCAAGCATGAATACAACGTGGTGGTTTTGCCACTACCAGTTGGCCCGCAGGCCAACACCATGCCCGAATCGCGGTTGGCCATGGTGCGCAATTTTTCGTACATCCATGGCAACACGCCAAGCTCATGCAATCGCGTTGGACTATTGGAAGTATCCAAAACGCGCAGTACCAATTTCTGTCCATGTACCGCGGGCGTCAAACTGACTCGGAAATCTACACGCCGCCCCTTGGTCATCGTGCTGAAATGTCCATCCTGCACTTGTGACTTCAGGCTTGTGTCAATCTGGCACAAAATTTTCACCATTCCCAAAAGTCTCCGCAGCAAATCAAGCGGTATTTCCGCAGCTAAAACCATCATTCCATCAACACGCAACCGAATGGTGGCGCGGTCCATGCGCGGCTCCACATGAACATCACTCGCGCGACTACGAAGCGCGGTGAGCAACACCAAACGAAACACGCGAATACTTTCGCTGGCGTCATCATCGTCATCTCCACCCATGGCGGCAGCCTGATGCACGATCTGTCCGCGCATGTCAACTAAAGAAATGTCGGACGCTTCGAATGGCTTCTCGGGAGATTCATTGCAGATCTTGCGCAAGCGCGATTCAGGATCATTGCCTAGAGAACCCGCGCCGACCACGGAATTCAAATCAATATCAATTGTGTTTGCCACCGGAGCAGCCTTGTGTGAAACAGTTTGATCCTTTGCCGCAATATCCATCCCAGGTAAAGCCACTTTTTGCTTCGGTCGATCTCTTGAAACATTTTCAGCCCGGGCAAGCGGAATTGATGGCAAACTTTCATTGAAGGAAAGGTCTGCTGCAGCTTTCGCATTCTGAACAGGCAATTGACCTGTTTTTAAGGACGTGTCCTGCTCTGGGTCATTCTCTTTCGGACCCGCCTTCAGCACAGCGTCCTCCGGCGAAATAAAACATATTTCCAATTTTCCAATCTTTATGACATCCAGATTGCGCAACCGCCGCAACGAAATCTTTCCGCCATTCACACGTGTTCCATTGCGGCTTTCCAAATCTCGGACTTGCCACGCATTATCCACGAACTCTATGACACAATGCTTTCGAGATAGAGACGAATCATCCACGACCACAACATTTCCAGGCAGTCGACCAAATGAAACGACCGAACCATCAAGTTCGATGCGATGGGGCTTAGGACCGCCTTTAACCTCTAGAAATGGCACGTTTGAATAATAGTCAAATGCTGCAAACTTATATGTACCAGAGTCAAGGTGCTTGACAATGAAATACCGTTGTAAAAATAAAAAACGTCCGCCCCGCAATGGGACGGACGTCTTAATTCAAAATGAATCAGCGTGATTTAGTCGCGTGAGCCACGGCCATAGCCGCCGCCACCGCCACCGCCGCCGCCACGACCGCCGCGGAAACCGCCGCCGCCGCCACCGCCGCCGCCACCGTAGCCACCACCACCGCCGCCGCCGCCACGCTCTGTGCGCGGTGGACGAGGCTGAGCTTCATTCACAACAATCGCGCGACCATCGACTTGTGAGCCGTTGATTGCTGCGATAGCTGCTTCGCCCGCTGTTTTATCTGTCATTGTCACGAAGCCGAAGCCACGTGAACGACCGGTTTCCCGATCAGTTCCAATGTACACTTCTTGTACTTCACCGTGAGCCTCAAAAGCTGCTCGCAAAATTTCATCCGTCGTACGAAAATTTAAGTTGCCGACATAGATCCGAAACATGTTCAACCGTCCTACTAGTAAACGACCGTCGCGGCCGTATAGCGTGATTCAAGAACGGAACTGAACACCAGCTTCGAACCTGAGCCAAAGTTAGAAAACAAAGCATATCACAATTACAACCCCAAATTGATGCTTTTGATGATTTAGTTGAAATATAAAGAAATTAAATCAAAAATCACTTGTTTTCAAGGTCGTTTTTAGGCTTTGGGTCCACAGAAGGTCGAGAATCAGGTGCCGACGGACCAGGTCCACCCAATGGGCGCGGGGGTCGAACATTTCCGCTTGGAAAACTTCTTGGTCCACCCGTAGTGCCGCCAGTACCAGGTCCCGAAGGCGATCCACCTGGAGTTGGTCGAAAGCCACTACCACCAGCCGCACCACTTGCACGTCGCGGATTTCGACTTGAAGTTGGCCGGCTTCCGCCAGCACCACCAAGTCGCGGAGTTGCGCCACTTCGAAGACCAGAACCACCCATTGGCTTTGCACCATCTGGTCTAAATTTCGGCCCAAATGGTCCTTGACGAACTTCAGGCTTCTTCACTTCTGGCTTTAATTTCTTGCCTTTCTTCAAGGCCTCAGTAATTAAAATCGAACGCCCTAAAACTTTTTTCTCCGCAAGCGTTTCAATTGCAAGCAGCCCCTTCAATTTGTCTTTAAATAAAACAATGGCAAAGCCACGGCTCTTGCCATCTGCATCAACAGCAATGGTGATTTCATCAAGCTCACCAAATGGCTCGAACAGAGGCTTTAAATGCTCAACAGTGACTTTGTAGTCAAGGTTTCCAACGTAAATTTTAAACATTGCCATAGTAAATAGCCCTAAATTGTTGAATAGATCAAAGCCAAACAACACCAGAGCCGGAATATTAAAATAGTAGCAACGAATAATAAAATATGTAAACAATTAAAAACAAATGAGCCCTGACGATTTGACTCGTCAGGGCTCGTAAAGTCGGCGATCACCTACTTTCCCGCAGTGCAGTATCATTGGCCGCAGGATCTTCACTTCTGAGTTCGGGATGGGATCAGGTGTTTCCTCCTACGTAAGGTCACCGACAAATTCATTCGAGGGCTTTCACCCGCGAATGAAGGACAATGGTTTGATTGATATTTTAGTTGAAGCACCGACTGGGCCAAGCCCAGCGAGATGTCTTTGATGCATAGGATCCGGTTGCCACTAGTTTCAATTTGCATTGGACTAGGAACAACGACGGGATCCGGTCGACATGGCCAAACGATCGACCGTTCGTACCGCTTCGCTGAACGGATTTCTCCGATTACACGTGCGGCCGATCAACCTTGTGGTCTACAAGGGGTCTTTCGTCTTGCGACATGGAATGTTTATCTTGAGGGGGGCTTCTCGCTTAGATGCTTTCAGCGATTATCCCTGCCGCACTTAGCTACCCAGCTATGGACCGAGTGGTCCAACTGGCACACCAGGGGTACGTCCTTCCCAATCCTCTCGTACTAGGGAAGTCTCCTCTCAACATTCCTACGCCTACAGCAGATAGGGACCGACCTGGCTCACGCCGGTCTGAACCCAGCTCGCGTTCCGCTTTAATGGGCGAACAGCCCAACCCTTGGGACCGCCTTCAGCCCCAGGATGCGAAGAGCCGACATCGAGGTGCCAAACCGCTCCGCCGCTATGGACGCTCGGGAGCGATCAGCCTGTTATCCCCGGGGTACCTTTTATCCGTTGAGCGACGACCCTTCCACACGGGATCGCCGGATCACTAGAGCCCTCTTTCGAGAGTGCTTGCCCTGTCTGGCTCGCACTAAAGCTGGCTTATGCTCTTGCACTCTTGGCGCGGTTTCCAACCGCGCTGAGCCAACCTTTGCACTCCTCCGTTACTATTTGGGAGGAGACCGCCCCAGTCAAACTGCCCGGCATGCAGTGTTCCCTGCCCAGTTTCATGGGAATCAGGGTTAGACCACGAATGCGTTCAGGGTGGTATTTCACCTTAGCCTCCATCCGGCCCGAAAGCCGAACTTCGCAGGCTCCCACCTATGCTACGCAGAACAAATCCATGATCACTGCAAGCGTACAGTAAAGGTCCACGGGGTCTTTCCGTCTTGCTGCGGGTAGGCGGCATCTTCACCGCCACTACTATTTCACCGAGTCGGTCCTGGAGACAGTGCTCCAGTGATTACGCTATTCATGCGCGTCGGAACTTACCCGACAAGGAACTTCGCTACCTTAGGACCGTCAGAGTTACGGCCGCCGTTTACCGGCGCTTCGGTCGCTAGCTTCGCTTGCGCTAACCAGCTCCCTTGACGTTCCGGCACCGGGCAAGCGTCACACTGTATACATCCTCTTGCGAGTTAGCACAGTGCTGTGTTTTTGATAAACAGTTCCCAGAGCCTTTTCTCTGCGCCCTCTCTTACGAGTAGGGCCCCCTTATCGCGAACTTACGGGGTAAATTTGCCTAGTTCCTTCAGGACCGTTTTCTCGAGCCCCTGAGGCTATTCGCCACGCCCACCTGTGTCAGTTTTGGTACGGACTTCGTAATCGTCCGGTAGGGCTTTTCTTGAGACTTCCTCACCCAACATCGGCCAAATGGCCTGGACGCTTCACTGTCCCGTTGAGATATGGAAATCCGTCACCTACCATCAACCTATACGAAGGTGCAGGAATATTAACCTGCTGTCCATCGACTACGCCTTTCGGCCTTGCCTTAGGATCCGACTAACCCCGGGCGGAATTACCTTCCCCGGGAAACCTTGGGCATACGGGGATGCAGATTCTCACTGCATTAATCGTTACTCAATCTGGCATATTCACTTGCTGCCGCTCCATCCACCCTTACGGGAAAACTTCAACGCTGACAGCAACGCTCTCCTACCGACTCATACGAGTCCCACGGCTTCGGTGTAATGCTTATCCCCGATAATTATTGGCGCCAGAATCCTCGACCAGTAAGCTGTTACGCACTTTTTAAATGGTGGCTGCTTCTAAGCCAACATCCTGGCTGTCACTGCATTCTGACTACCTTTTCAACTGAGCATTACTTAGGGACCTTAGCCGATGGTCCGGGTTGTTTCCCTTTTGACCACGAAGATTATCCCTCGTAGTCTTACTCCCAGCGCTACGTACACGGTATTCGGAGTTTGATTGGGGCGGGTAGCCGGGTAGGCCCCCAGACCCCATTCAGTAGCTCTACCCCCGTGTACTGACATGCTGAGGCTAGTCCAAAAACTATTTCGGAGAGAACGAGATATCTCCGGTTATGATTGCACTTTAAGCCCTCCCCACAGGTCATGCCAGAACTTTTCAACGTTCACGGCTTCGGTCCTCCAAGAGGTTTTACCCTCCCTTCAACCTGCCCATGGGTAGATCAACCGGTTTCGCGCCTACCGCCTGCAACTTGACGCCCTTTTAAGACTCGCTTTCGCTTCGGGTGCACCGGGATTCGGTTTACCCTTGCCGCAGACAGTAACTCGCCAGATCATTATGCAAAAGGCACGCCACAACCCTTGCGGGCCGTGACCGCTGTGTAAGCAAATGATTTCAGG
>CAJACJ010000201.1 GCA_903938205.1 uncultured bacterium | reverse complement strand
TTGCGGCCGTGCGCAAATTGCTTGCTCAATGTGCTGCAAATGGCTTGTTGCACAACGATTTGAACGCGCGCAATATTTTATTAGCCAATGTTGGCGATAGCGTTTGCGCCTATGTGCTTGATGTGGAAGATGTTGCTTGGGCGCCACAACGTGTTGAGCATGTGCGCGCAGCGAACCACGCGCGCTTGGTGCGCTCATTGCATAAGCGAGTCCGCAAAGGCGACCTTGCCTTGACCGCGCAACAATTGCAGGCATTGATTTCTGAGTTAGAGTCTCACGCATGAAACTGCCAGAGCGCCCCAGAATTTGCATGGTGATGATGAGCGCGATTGGTGATGTCGTTCATGCGCTTCCGGTGATCACGGCCATCAAGCGTCATCGACCGCACGCGCGCATCACTTGGATTTTGCAGGCGCCCGGCGCGGCCCTGGTGAATGGCCACAAGGATGTTGATGAAATTCTGATCTTCGATCGCAAGGCTGGTTGGCGCGGATTTTGGAATCTGCGCCAGCAACTCAAGACGCGTCCCTTTGATGTGGTGCTTGATTTGCAGTGCTATCTCAAGGCCAGCATCATTACCGCGATGTGCCGAAGTCCCATCAAGCTTGGGCTTGATCGCGCCCGCGCCAAAGAATTGAATTGGCTTTTTACAAACACAAAAATCGCGGCTAAGCCGCTGAATCATGTGCAGGCGCATTTTCTGGAATTTCTTGACGCTTTGGAAGTCCCCAGTGATTCTCTGCAATGGAACATTGGTCCGTGGTCAGAGGAGCGCGCGTGGCAAACGGAATTTTTCGCCGGCATGTCCAAGCCGCGCGTCGCGTTGGTGGCTGGCACCAGCAATCCGTTGAAAGATTGGTTGCCCGATCGAATGCGCGCACTGATAGACGCTCTTGCTGCGAAAGGCTTGCAAACAATTTTAGTTGGCGGAAATTCCGCGCGCGAAATTGCGCTAGGCGAAATGTTGGCCAAGCAGTGCGCGCACGCGCCCAAGAACGCGCTTGGTTCTGGTCTGCGTAAATTGGTTTCCATTCTTGATGGCTGCGACTTGGTGATTTCGCCCGATACTGGCCCGCTTCATTTGGCGGTGGCGCTTGGCAAGCCCGTCATTGGTTTGTATGGCTACAACAGTCCAACGCGCGTCGGGCCATTTCGCAACGACCCAAAATTATTGGTCGATGCGTATCACAATGAAAGCGAGGCGCCGCAAATGACGTTTGCGCACAGGCAGGGGCGAATGCAGCACATTACAGTGCAAAATGTTCTTGATCGCGTTGATTATTGGCGTGCTTTGAAACAGTGAATTTGTTACGATTGTTCCGATGTCTAGAGCAGGTTTTGTCACACTTGATTTCGAGGAACCGGTCGCGCAAATCGATCAACAGATCGAAGTGATCGAGGCGAAAATAGACGCCGAACTGTTCGCAGATGAATTACGAACCATGCGCCAAGCGCGTGAAAGCTTGTTGCAAAAAACCTACGCCAATCTCACGCCGTGGCAAACCGTACGCGTGGCGCGCCATCCGCAGCGCCCGCAAACGCTGGATTATGTGCGCATGATTTGTCGCGATTGGTCGGAGTTGCATGGCGACAGGCGCTTTGGCGACGACGCCGCGCTGA
>CAJACJ010000200.1 GCA_903938205.1 uncultured bacterium | reverse complement strand
TTGAAATCACGGACGTGCAAAATGAGGCCGGCTACGTGCTGCACATTGGTCATGTAAAGCGCGGCGTGCTTCGCCGCGGCGATTCCGTGATCATGGATTTAAAAAAGCCCCGTCGCCATTTAGTTGCGGCACATCACACAGCCACGCACTTGATGAATTGGGCGCTGCGTGAAACACTGGGCGAAGAAGTGCAGCAGCGCGGAAGCTTGGTGGCGGACGATCGCTTGCGCTTTGACTTTTCATTCACGCGCGCAATGACCAACGACGAAATTGCTGGCGTGGAAAAGTTGGTGATGGCGCACATCAACAACAACAGCGTGGTAGATGCCGCAAATGCGCCGCTGGAGCAAGCCAAAAAAATCGCGGGCGTACGCGCGGTGTTCGGCGAGAAATATCCAGACCCTGTGCGCGTAGTTTCTATTGGCGCCACTATTGCACAACTTCTTGCGGACCCAACAAACGTGAAATGGCGCGGCGCCAGCGTTGAATTCTGCGGTGGAACGCATTTGCCATCCAGCCAAGAAGCGCGCTCGTTTGCCATTATGAGCGAAGGCGCGCTGAGCACGGGCGTGCGCCGCATCACAGCTGTTGCTGGCGTTGCCGCCACCGCCGCCATGGAAACCGCGCGCAATCTTCACGAGCGCATGGAGCAAGCGCGCGCCATGCAAGGCGCGCAGTTGAACGCGGAAGTTTCGGAGATTGGCCAACTCATGCAATCGCTTTCAATTCCGCATTCACACAAGCAATCACTCAACGTCACCATGGATGCGTTGCGCGACTTGGCCAAAGCCGCGCGCCGCGAGAGCGAGGGCGCCACGCGTGAGAGCACGCTGGCGCGCATGAACGAACTCATCGCGGAGCATGAGCATGCGGCAGCGACCAATGCGTTCGTTGCTTTGTTGGAAAACGCAGACGCGCCCGCATTGTTGGCGGCGCTGAATATGGCTAAAACGAAATTGCCTCAGACTGCAATCTTGCTTGCGTGGCCTGACGCGGCGGAAGGAAAAGTATCCATTGTGGCGTGCGTTCCTGCGCCATTGATTGCCAAGGGCTTGAAAGCCGGCGACTGGGTAAAGGTTGCGGCGCAAGTCTGTGGCGGCGGCGGCGGTGGCAAACCTGACATGGCGCAAGCTGGCGGAAAAGATCCATCTAAAACAGCCGAAGCTTTGGACGCCGCGCGCGCACACGCTAAAAAATTCGCGTAATGCGGGACGAAATAAGCCACTCTTGAAATCATCGCTACGGCTTGCGCTTAACCACTCGCGTACGCCATGATGGGCGCATGACAAGCACAAGCAATATTCAAAGCGTTCAAAGTGAATCGGCGGTGTACGCGCCATCTTCCCACTTTGCAAAGGCAATGCCTTCACTGCATGTGCCCGACATGGCGACCTATGAAAAGTTGCACACGCAGGCACTGAACCAGCCCGAAAAATTCTGGGGCGACGTTGCGCAAGAATTTCATTGGTACAAACCTTGGAACAGTGTTTTGGAATGGAATTGTCCAGATGCCAAATGGTTTTCTGGCGGCACAACCAACGTGTGTTTCAACGCGGTCGATCGACTTGTTGCAAATGGTCAAGGCGACGACGTTGCCATTTTGTGGGAAGGCGAGCCCGCGGGCGACAATGGCGACACGCCGGAAATCCGAAAAATCACCTACAAAGAATTGCAAAACGAAGTGTCGCGCGTTGCCAACACGCTCAAGCGCATGGGCGTTCGCAAAGGCGATGTGGTCACGCTGTACATGGGCATGGTTCCAGAACTTGCTTTCGCCATTCTTGCCTGCGCGCGCATTGGCGCGCCGCATAGCGTGATCTTTGGAGGCTTCGCCGCAAGCGCGATTGTGGACCGCGTACATGACGCAAAGAGTAAAGTGATTGTGACATGCGATGGTGCGTGGCGACGTGGATCGATTGTTCCTCTGAA
>CAJACJ010000199.1 GCA_903938205.1 uncultured bacterium | reverse complement strand
GCATGTCTAGAAAATTAAAATCACTTGAACGTGAAGTTGCCAAACTTCAAGACGCCAAAAATAGCGCGGGCACATCGACCCACGGAAATTCTTCTTCAACAAATCCAACCTTGGACAATTCAGCACAGGAAAAAAAATGACAACAGCAACACTTTTAGAAACACCGTTCCACGCCATGCACTTGCAGCACCACGCCAAAATGACGGACTTCGCGGGTTGGGACATGCCGCTGCATTTCGGATCCATTCTTGACGAGCATCGATGGACGCGCACGTCCGCCGGCTTCTTTGATGTGAGCCACATGGGTCGTATTAAATTCACTGGCCGACATGCGCGGCGATTTTTGGATCGCATTTGCACGCGCGGAATTCTTGGCATGACCAAAGGCTCGGTGCGCTACGGTTTGGTGTTGAATGAGCAGGGCGGTTGTCGCGACGACATCCTGGTGTACTGCTTGGAAGAGGACGAATATTTAATGGTGTGCAATGCGTCGAATCGCTTGAAATTGCTGCAGCATTTTGTGGAAAATAAGGGTGATTTGGTTTTCAAAATGGACGACCAAACCGCCTCCACCGCCATGGTCGCGTTGCAAGGACCCAAGGTCATGGATTTGGTCAGCACCATGAGCCGCGAAATCCCAACGCTGAAGCGCTATCGCTTTGTTGAAAAAAGTTTAATGGTGGTGAAGTTGCTCGTCAGTCGAACGGGGTACACAGGCGAGGACGGCGTGGAAATTATTTTGGGCGCGGGCATGGCCAAGTTGGCGCTCAGCATGCTGCTGAAGGACATGGGCGGCGCGACAAGCGTGATCAAGCCGTGCGGTCTTGGCGCGCGCGACACGTTGCGCATGGAAGCCGGCATGCCGTTGTATGGACACGAGATTGACGAGACTGTTGATCCGTTGACGGCGGGATTGAACTTTGCGGTGAAAATGGACAAGGGCGCGGGCGATGAACGCGAAGTGCGTTTCATTGGTCAAGATGCGCTAGAGAAAATTGCCAAGGCGGGGCTGAAACAAAAGTTGGTTGGATTGAAATTGCAGGGTCGTCGTAGCGCGCGTCAAGGTATGAATGTCATCGCAAGCGGAGCCGGCGGCGATCGCATTGTTGGTCGCGTCACCAGTGGGTGCTTGAGCCCAACGCTTGACATGCCTATTGCCATGGCCATTGTGGATATTGATATTGCCGAGAAAATGCCCGCGTTAATGGTGGATTTGGGACGCGAACGCGCCGAGGCCGCGGTGTATCAATTACCGTTTTATAACCCGACCAAGCCCGGCAAATCAGCGACTTGATTCAATATTGAATACGTGGCGCTTGCGCTTTGTTCTATTTTTGTCTTGCCGAGTTTGGGAAGCAGCGCGACCACATTTCTTGGTGAGCTGGATCCAACGCTTTATACAAAAATTTTTGCGCGTTGTCTCACAACGCCGCGAACAAACTTAACGCTCCGCTTTTGGAATTTTAATGCTTGGCACTTTATTCGTGCGCGCCAATGAATTCTTCACGCCAGACACTTGGCGCGGCGATTCATTGTTGTTGGGGGCATCTGTTTCACCAACCGAGAAACGTAATGGCTTGTCGTCCATCATGCGCGTGTAGAGTTTTTTCAGGGCGTCCACTTCAATTTGACGCACTCGTTCACGGGTCAATCCCACTTGGTCGCCAACTTCTTTCAGTGTTAAGGGCTCTTGACCTTCCAGTCCAAATCGCAAGCGCAACACATGCGCGTCGCGGTGATCAATGGAGTCCAGCAATTTTAAAATAACTGAGAAATCTTCGCGCGAACTAATCTTTTCCTCTGGTCCGGAATTGCGCGTGTCGGCGAAAAGATCGTTGAAGTTGGGCTCTTCGCCGCCAATTGATTTTGGCGCCTGATTGGGCGAGTTGTAAGCGGTAATCGCTTTCTTCACGATATTCAGTTTGCGCACTGGAATACCCATGATTTTGGAGAGTTCCAAAATGGATGGTGGTCGCGAATTCTCCGATTCAAATTTGCGCGTTTCAATTTTCCATCGCGCAATCAGTTCCACCATATAGGCGGGAATATGAATAGCTTGCTGAGAGTTGATCAAGGTTCGCTTGATGGCTTGCTTGATCCACCAACTTGCATAGGTGCTAAATCGTGCGCCTTGCGCGGGATCAAATCCTTGGGCTGCGCGAATCAATCCCACATTGCCTTCCTCAACCAAGTCGGAAAGGGAAAGTCCGCGGTGCGAATAATGTTTTGAAATGGCAATGACCAATCTCAGATTGGACTTGATCATCAATTCAATGGACTCGTTTCGAAGTTTGCTTTGCTGCGGGTCGCAGTCATCGCAGTTGTTGACAATCTTCCAGCCTAAAATCTTCTCCGATTCCGGAGTCAACAACGGCGTTGCGCCAATTTGGCGCATGTATGTTTGTAAATCAGATGTAGCAAATACTCTCGCCATAACTTCTTTTTGAAAGAGACTCCCAACCACTCGAGACGGATAGCATAGTTGCCCTGCGCCTTAAAACCCTACCCGAAATGATTCAATTTCAAAAGTTGTTTGACTGTTTTCAGGCCCGCCCAAATAAAAAGATTTTGTGAGCTAGCATGGATTTCATGTCCAGCTCCAGTGATCTAACCCCCATTTTGAAGGATTGGCATTGGCAATCGGGGGTCTTTGGCGCCAGAACCCTGTCCGGGCATGATGGCAGGCTGTTAATTCAGGTGCGCTTGGAACTCGGAATTATTCAAATGGAAGCCGATGGGCGGCCCGACGGCAATGCATCGGGTGGTTTTGGATCTGTGCTTGACCGCGTGCGATCGCAACTTGCGATTCTTAGCGGTCCGACCACGGGTGGTGGAGCGCGGCTGAGTGCGGATGACGTCTCCGATTTAAGCGGCGAGATTTTGCTCTTTCGCCAACGAACCATGGCGTGCGCGGTTTTGGAATTGTGGCCACGAGTTCGCCGCGACGCGCTGCACAATATTGAAATTTTGGAATTGATCTGGACGCGTTGCGCCGACAACCCGCAGCGCTTGCTGAGTGAATTATGGCGCGCCAATGAAATTAAAATGCAAGCGCGCGCCGAAGTGGCCGTGGCGCTATCAGCTGGAAGAAAAGCAGAAGCGGGGCTCGCTATTGACCGTGGTTTGGAAGCGCTTGAAAAATCATTTCAGCGCGCCGGAGCGGCGGATCAATTTGAACGCTCTATTGAAACACAGTACTTGCGCGGCTTGCGCGAGTCGCTCACATTGAAATTGCCAGCAAGTCAACGCCTTGAATTGGAGCGGCGAATGTTGGTCGCCATTGGCTGCGAGAATTTTGAATTGGCGGCCATACTTCGTGATGAACTTCGACAGATGGGACCGTCTTTATGATGTGGGCGCAATACATCGGCGCCAGTTTTTTTGCCTTGATTGGATTGGCATGCGTGGTGGTAACGCCACTCGGTTTGCCTGGAACATGGATCATGATTGGAGTGGCGGGAATGGCTGACGCGGTCGTCTTGGGGATGTGGCCGGCGCAAGAAATTCCATTTGGAGTTTGGGCGATGGTCATCGCTGTCCTTGCGGGAACCACGGGCGAAGTGCTTGAATTTGTCGCAGGCGCGCTGGGCGCCAAGGCTGGTGGCGCGTCGCGCAAGGGCGCGGTTGGCAGCATGATTGGAAGCGTCATTGGTCTCATCATTGGAACAATCTTCATTCCAATTCCGCTTGTGGGTTCCGCTATTGGCGCAATCGCGGGCGCGGTTGTTGGCGCGATTGCGGGTGAAAAAATCCATGGGCGTGACATGAAAGATTCACTCAAGCCCGCTGCTGGCGCGGCCATCGGAAGAATTCTTGGCGCGCTTTCCAAAGCTCCGTTCGCCCTGATCGCATGGTTTGTGTTGGTGTGGGACGCGTTCACCTAAATGTGCGTGCCCATGTTCAAGCTGCGATGGTCTGGTGGGACGAGGTGGTGTCAGGCGCGTTCTTATCGCTACGAATCTCGCGCGCAAAAATCACGCATGCAAAAATCATGCACGCATAAATCACTCGCGCACAATCACTCGCCCAAATCCATATTCTCCAAATCATCAACGCGGGTCAGAAGATCGCCTTGCAGAGTCACGCACATTGGCGGCGTGCCCTCAAATCGTAAAATAAATGTGCGGCCCTTCACGGCCTCATCTGGCGATGTCGCTGTCATATGTTGCGCGGCTCTATTTTCTTGCGGATTGCATTTCGCATGCAGCTCATGCGCCCAGCCGCGAGCGATGGGTTCCACAATTCCACGGCCACCATCCAATTCGCGCGCGCTCTGAAGTGTTAAATACAAGCCGCGATGTTTGGCAATCGCCTCAATAACCATGTGATCATGCACATTCATCGCGGTGAGAAGGCTGGGGCAACGCCAACATAAAGTTTCCCGCGCATCCGGCTGCACAATCGCCGCTCCAGCCAAAAGCCAGTCAAAATGATGGCGTCCGTCGGTTGTTGTGTGGCGAAGAATTGCGGTTTGCAGGGGGTTCATTGGTCAACACGCTATTGCACGGAAGACCTTATCATCTCGACGCCCATGACTCACTTCACCAAAATTATCGTCGCTTCGCTTCTCGCAACGCCATTGTTGGTTGGTTGCAGCAGCACGCCCCCCATTGAAAGCACCACCAACGCGGCGCAGCACTACATTGACTTTGATCAATGCGCGGAAGCCGCCGATTTAATTCGACCTGTTGTTGTGCAGTGGCCCGGTGAATGGAAGGCGCAATTTATTTATGGCAAAGCGGAATTATGCTTGAACGATTTGCCCGAAGCGCGTCACGCGCTTGAGGCCGCCAACGCGCGCATGCCGAGCAACATGGAAGTTGTGTTTGCCTTGGCGGATTGCATGGAAAAGCAAAAAGATATTCCAGAGTTGTACTTACTTCTTCGCAACGCTGGCGCGGAGTTTCGGAGCGCGGAGGCTTACGTAAAGCTTGCGGAAATCGCGGACAACACTGGTGATATGGATTCTGAAAAAACAGCGCTCTTAGCCGCCATTGAACTCGACGAGGGCTACGGTATGAAGCGGATCATTAGTCCGTACCTGCAAATGGCTGCGCTGCAAGACAAGCTTGGCGATAAAGCCGAAGCGCTTCGCCGATTGCGGCAGGCCTACGGCGTGAATCCAAACGATCCACGCGTTCAATCGGCTCTGCAAGAGCGCGGACAAGTTCTTGGTCCAACGTTGGCCCTGCCTGGTGGAATTTAATTTCGTGCCGCAATGAGCCGGCGAAACACACGCAATGTGGGTGACGCGGATCGTCTACTCAGCCAATTCACCGCGCTTGGTGATGTTGTTCGCTTGCGCATGTTGCAACTTTTGGCCGACGAGGAATTGAGTGTTGGTGAGTTGGCGCGCATTGTGCAAGTTCCGCAAAGCACCGCGAGTCGCCATCTGAAACCTTTGCTTGATGGTGGTTGGATCGCGCGTCGCAGCGACGGCACCGCGGGTTTGTATCGCATGGCCAACGCCACCATGCCGGATGATTCCAAAGCGTTGTGGGAAGTGGCGCGCCAAAGTATTCAGACGCATCCGGAGGTGGCGCAAGATCGCCAGCGCATGTCCAGTGTGATTGCGTCGCGCCGCGTGGATAGCGAGGCGTTCTTTGGCCGCATGGGTGGCGAATGGAGCGATGTTCGTCAGAAACTTTTTGGCACGCGCGTCACCAACGCCGCGCTGCTGGATCTTTTGGATCCTGACACCGTGGTCGCTGATTTGGGTTGTGGAACCGGCGAGGCCAGCGAAGTGTTGGCTGGTTTAGTCCGCAAAGTCATCGCAGTGGACCGTGAAAAATCAATGTTGGATGCCGCGCAAAAGCGGCTTGCACATATGAAGCATGTGGAATTTCGTCGTGGAAGTATGGAAGCCTTGCCTTTGAAAGATGGCGAAGTTGATCTTGCCATTGCCATGCTTGTGTTGCATCACATTGTGGATATCGAAGCGGCGCTGAGTGAAGTCGCGCGCGCGCTGAAGACAAACGGGCGGTTGTTTATTGTTGATATGGTGGCGCATGATCGCCGTGCGTATGCCGCCAGCATGGGCCATGTGCATTTGGGTTTTTCCGCGGACAACATTCGCCGCCTCGCCAAAACGGCGGGCTTTGAATTGCTGCGCTATCGGTTGCTTGCCAGCGATCCGGTGGCAACTGGTCCAGGTTTATTCACGGCTTTGCTTGCACGCAAACACAATTAACTTTCGTTCACACACCAATCACTTTGCAGTAGGCGGTGCGCTGGGCAATGCGTCTGGAGCTATGGTTGCCGCGGGTTTCCCGGCCGCAAGCGCTGCGTCAAGTTTGGCAAGCGTTTCCAAAGGGTTTTGCTGCGCTTTAAGCGCGTCTGCGGGTGTTGCCACTTCCACCAAGCGGCTTCCAATAAACACATTTACTGGCTCGGCTGGCAAGGGCGCGCCACTGATGACGCACACCTTCAGCGCGTACTTGGCGCCTTGATCGGCCACAATTCCTTTGTCCACTTGCGCTAGCCACTTCACAGGGTCGCGGCGCACGCGGCGCGCGCATTGCCCGCAACAGGTGCGCACCAATCTATTTCCAACAATTATATTTTCGCCTTTGCCGGCATTGGGACTCGTGGGATCGGTCAGCGATTCGTCGGGCATCACCACGCAATTGATCGCTGGATATTGCGGCAATTGTTCCCGCACCATTTGCTCATTGGCGGGTTTGAGATATTTGGCGCGATCAATTTCAAATGTCTCGGCGCACTGTGCGCTTTCAAAACGAATTTCTCGGCCATTCAAGCTGGGATCTTTTGGGTCATCAATTATTTTTATCACAGGCGCTGCGCCCAATAGCTTCAGGCACACGGGACATGTGCTCAGCGGCCATGCGCAACCAATTCGTGCTGGCGCTTGCGATATTTGGTTGCCCAATGCAAATGCAAGAGCAAGTGTGCACGCAATCAGCAACGAAATTTTTTGCAAGTTCATGCATGATCATAGTACGCGGATACGCTTACGCCACAAAAAAGCCGCGGATGGAAATCTCCGCGGCTTCATGGTTCAACATTGTTAAGAAGTGAATTACTTCTGGTCTTTCACTTCAAACTCGGCGTCAATCACATCGTCTTTGCCGCCTTGGGTCTTGGCCTCGCCCGCGCCTTCGCCAGGCTTTTGACCAGCGGAACTGGCCTCATACACGGCTTTACCAAGCTCCATTGCGGCGTCATTCAAATTCTTCATGGCCGCTTGAATGGATGCCTTGTCCTCGCCCTTGAGTTTGTCCTCTAGGTTTGACAACGCGCTCTCCACTTTGCCACGGCTCTCCTGCGAAATCTTTCCGCCGTGCTCTTCCAAACTTTTCTTGGTGGAGTACGCCAACGCTTCGCCCTGATTGCGCAGGTCGATCAATTCGCGACGAGTCTTGTCAGCCGCGGCATTTTGTTCCGCCTCTTGACGCATGCGCGCCACTTCTTCCTTGCTCAAACCGCTCGAGCCAGTGATGCGGATTTCCTTCTTGGTGCTGGTGGCCTTGTCGGTGGCGGAAACATTCAAGATTCCGTTGGCGTCAATGGCAAACTCAACCTCAATTTGCGGCAATCCACGCGGCGCCGAACCAATTCCCGTCAAGTCGAAACGACCTAGG
>CAJACJ010000198.1 GCA_903938205.1 uncultured bacterium | reverse complement strand
AAATTCAGTTGCAACCACGGATGGCGAAACAGCAAACTGCGCCACCATGGCGTGGCCAGTCGTTCCTCTTTTTCAACACCCACCATGGCGCCAACTTGCGCGCTTAAATCAAACGCTTGTTGCTCCAACAATCGCTGTCCACGAATGAGCCCAACGAAATGATTCGCGGCGTCACACACTGGATACGCAAAGAATTGCCGATCCGCCACGGATTGAATGGCTTCCGCAATTGACATTTCCGCGCGCAATGTGAATACTTTTGGAATCATGATGGATTCAAGCGTGGCCTTGTCATCGGAAAATAAAAGGTCGCGCATCATGAGCACGCCGGTGAGATGGCGCGCGTTGTCAACCACATAGCAGTAGGTCACGGGCTCGGTCTTGACCAACTCGCGCAGCAGTTCAACGGTTTCGCCAACCGTTTGTGTTTTAGAAAAGAAACCAATTGGCGGCTCCATGCTGCGACCAACCGTGTCCTCATCAAACTCGGTGTTGATTTTCCATTGGCGCGCAAGTTCTGGCGAAACCGATCGCTCAAGCGCGGCGCGACGATCCGCGTGCATGGCTTCAAGAATGGGCTGAACTTCGCCCTCTTCAAGAATGGCCACGGCCTCAGCCGCGACCTCGTCGGAAGATTGCTCCAAACTATCTGCGGCAGTTTCTGGATCAAGCGTTTGCAACTCGGCGGCCAAATCAGCGGCGGCTTGCGTTGGTTGCTCGTCGTGTTCAATTGTTGGACCCGCAGTTGGATCGCCGTGATGTGACAACTGGTCATTCGAATTTGAATTCGAATTGCCATTCGTGTTGTCATTCATGTCTTGATCCATCTCGTTTTGCATTGCGATTGCAGTCTAGTGTGCAAAACGCAAGGCGCGAGGTGGTTCATTCAGAACAAGCGCATAAAAATAAATCGCGGCACTGTCCCGATGGATGTCTAGGCAAGGCATTCTTCAAGCGAGGCAAGCAGGCCTTCAAAGTGTGGCGCCACAATGTCGGCGTTAGCCACGACCGCGGGGCGAACAACGCTTTCCGTCCACGCCACAAAATATTCGCAGGCGCCGTCGCGGCGCACTTCAAAGTCGGTCATGCCGTCGCCAATCATGATGCGTGGAGCAGCGCAATGAAGTGACAAAGCCGCGCGCGCCTTGGAACCAACCGTTGCGCAGCGAGAAGTTGGATCCAGCCGCAAAATACCATCGGCATCCGCAAGCAAGCGATTGGCGTTCACATGGTCGGTGCGCAAACCAAGCGCGACCACTACTGGATCAATCCACTCATGAAAGCCGCTGGAAATAATCCAAATCTGATCGCGCATGTTTTTTAAAAGCGCGCCGTGCCGTAGCAGGGACGGACTGACTTGTTGGTGAAGCCGCGCCACCAACGGCGCAATCATGTGCGCGCGAATTTCAAGCATGTCCAATCGCAGGCGCAAACTTTCATCGATGGCCATGGAGCCATCCATGCCGGCGTTGGTGATGGCGTGAATTTTCGACACGCGTTGATCGCGGTCCGGCGTGTTCGTCAAAGCGATGTCTGCCAACTCATCAATCGCCTCGCCGCTGACAATGGTGCTGTCAAAGTCAAAAAACAGCGATGCGGACTTGAGATAGTCAGGAATACTTTTCATGCTGGAGTTTGAATGTCGCGAAACATAAACCACGCCGCCGCCGCCATGCACAGCGACGCGTACACAAAATTAATCGAGAGGCGTTCTTTCATGTACACAATGGCGAATATGGCGAACACGCTCATGGTGATAATTTCTTGCAGGACTTTTAGTTGCTGCAGCGACAGGCCGGCTTGTTGAAAGCCAATCCGATTGCCTGGAACTTGCAGGCAATATTCAAATAAGGCCACGCACCAACTCAGAATGATCACAAACCAAAGCGGTTTGTCCTTGAAGTCGCGCAAGTGGCCGTACCACGCGTAGGTCATGAACAGGTTCGAGCCAATCAGCAGCAGGGTTGTCCAAAGAATCATCATGTCGCGAGCATAGAACGGAAGTCCACAATGCGGCATGGCTTCAACAATGCAAAAATAAAAACGCCTTGATGTGACTCAAGGCGTTTGAAGGATCTGATGTCGATCACAAATTCAAATTATGGATTCACAATTGGGTATGGACTGAGCGGACTTGGCTCGTCAATAAACCACCAACGATTCCAATCATCAACCACGCCGCGCAAATTCTGTTGCTCATTGGCGTTGTTGCGCAAGTACAACTCTGGATTGGTGTTGAGGGTGCTGTACATTTCTGGTGACATTGACTTCGCCAAAATTTCACTACTGGTCAGCATTTCATTGTTGCACAACGTGTTCATCTCGCGACTTCGTTGGGCAATCAGGGCCTCGCTCATCGGCGGCTTGCCACCCTCTGGCGTGTTGCGCGACTGGGCAATGTCATTCTTCAAGTCGAAGAGCAATTCCACAGTTGTTGGACTTAAATATTTGAGATGGCTGTCATCTGGTGAAAGGGCCAACCAATCTGCGGGAAGCAGTTTTTT
>CAJACJ010000197.1 GCA_903938205.1 uncultured bacterium | reverse complement strand
TGAGCACGCTTGTCATTAATAAGATGCGCGGCGTGTTGAATGTGTGCGCGGTCAAGGCGCCTGGTTACGGCGATCGCCGCAAGGCCATGCTTGAAGATCTCGCCATTCTGACTGGTGGTCAAGCCATCATGAAGGATCTTGGAATTGATTTGGACAAGATCACCATTGCGCAACTTGGTCAAGTGAAGAAGATCACCATTGACGCCGACAACACGACGATTGTTGAAGGCGCCGGCAGCACCAAGGCCATCAAGGATCGTTGCGAGCAAATTCGCGGCGAGATGGACAAGACCGATAGCGACTACGACCGTGAGAAGTTGCAAGAACGTTTGGCCAAACTGGCCGGCGGCGTTGCGCAAATTAAAATTGGCGCAAGCAGCGAAACGGAATTGAAAGAAAAGAAGAGCCGCGTTGAAGACGCGCTTCATGCGACACGCGCGGCCGTGGCCGAAGGCGTGGTCGCTGGTGGCGGCGTGAGTTTTGTACGCAGCATTGCCGCCGTGAAAAAAGCGCGCGCCACTGTTGAAGGCGACGAGGCCTTTGGCTTTGATGTGATCGCCGAAGCGCTTGCTGTTCCACTGCGTGTAATCGCTGAAAATGCGGGCGAAAAAGGCACCGTTGTGGTGTCCAAGGTTGCGGCCATGACTGGCAACCACGGCTTCAACGCTCTCACTCGCACCTACGGCGACTTGATCAAGGATGGCGTGATTACGCCAGCCAAGGTTGATCGTTGCGCTTTGCAAAATGCGGCCAGCGTGGCTGGTCTTCTTCTTAGCGCTGACTGCGTCATCACCGAGGCTCCAAAAGCCAAGGACGCGCCAGCGGCCCATGATCATTCACACGCGCACTAAATTCTTTTCATTCATCCAACCTTCAAAAACTTTTACGGAGAAAAAATCATGTCAAACATTCGTCCTCTCGAAGATCGCATTCTTGTTAAACCACTCGACGCTGAAACCAAAACCGCCTCTGGACTTTTTCTTCCAGAGAGCGCCAAGGAAAAGCCAATGCAGGGCAAAGTGGTCGCCACTGGTCCAGGCAAGTTGCTCGATAATGGCACTCGCCAAACACCGCTTGTGAAAAAGGGTGACACCGTTGTGTACGGAAAATATTCCGGCACCGAGATTGAAATTAAAAACACCAAGCACCTCATTGTTCGTGAGAGTGAACTTCTGGGAATCATTGAAGGCTAAGTCGCACACATAAAGGAAACAAAATGAGCAATAAACAAATGAAATTCAAGGCTTTGGCGCACGCGGAACTGAAGCGTGGCGTGGATCAAATCGCGCGCGCTGTTGCGGTGACCATGGGCCCAACCGGCCGCAATGTGATCGTGCAAAAATCATTCGGCAATCCAAGCGTGACCAAAGACGGCGTCAGTGTTGCCAAGGAAGTTGAGTTGCCATGTCCTTTCGAGAACATGGGCGCCAAGCTTGTGCATCAAGTGGCCAAGAAAACCGCCGACGTCGCTGGTGATGGCACCACCGCCGCCACGGTTCTTGCGGCCGCCATCTTTAATGGTGGCTTGAAGTTCGTAGCGGGCGCGGTGAACGCCGTCGCTTTGCAACGCGGAATTAATCTTGCGGCAACAGCCGCTAGCAACGCGCTGATTGAAATGGCGCAGAAGTGCAAGGGTCGCGCCGATCTTGAGAAAATTGCAACCGTGAGCGCCAACCATGACGCGCACCTTGGCAAGTTGATCGCCGAAGCCATTGACCGAGTCGGCGCCGATGGCGTTGTCGAAGTTGAGGAAGGCAAGACCGCCGACACCACTCTTGAATATGTCGAGGGCATGAGCTTTGATAAGGGCTACCTGTCGCCGTACTTCATGACGGATCCAAAGAAGGCCGAGTGCGTTCTTGAGAATCCGCAAATTTTGATCCACGAGAAAAAGATCTCAAATTTGGCTGATTTGCTGCCGCTTTTGAACAAGATCGCGCAATCGGGAAAGCCCCTGCTCATCATCGCGGAAGAAGTTGAGAACGAGGCGCTCGCCGCTCTTGTGGTCAATCGCTTGCGTGGCGTGTTGCAAGTGTGCGCCGTGAAGGCTCCTGGTTTTGGTGATCGCCGCAAGGCCATGCTTGGCGACATCGCCACGCTGACTGGTGGAACATTTATCGCTGAAGATCTTGGACGCAACTTAGAAGATGTCGCGCTGAGCGAGCTTGGTACAGCCAAGCGCGTTGTGATTAGCAAGGAAGAAACTGTCATTGTTCAAGGCGCCGGCAAGAAGAGCGATGTCACCGCGCGCGCTGAGCAAATTAAATCCATGCATGACAAGAGCACCAGCGAGTACGACCGCGAGAAATTGATGGAGCGTTACGCAAAGCTCACCAGCGGCGTGGCGGTGATCAATGTTGGCGGCTCAACTGAAATTGCGCTGAAGGAAACCAAGGATCGTGTTGATGACGCCATTCACGCGACACGCGCGGCGGCCAAGGAAGGTTATGTTCCTGGCGGCGGCGTGGCGTATCTGCGCGC
>CAJACJ010000196.1 GCA_903938205.1 uncultured bacterium | reverse complement strand
TCCTTGGATCCTGCGCGAAACAGGTCATCCGCATTTGAGAAAGTTTCCCATGTTTATTTCATTTGCCACTTACAGCGTCGCCGCGCTTGCATGCAGTGTTGTTCTTGCCACTTCCGTCAACGCCGCGATTGTGGACACCTACTCCGTTGGCTCGGGCGACAAGAGCGCCACCATTCAAATTGATTTTGAAAATGGCAACGGCTACCGGGTGAATTATTCATGGAGCGCAAACGCGCACAGCAGTTGGGACGCAATGTTGGCTATTGACACCGCGCTGCCGAACATGTCAATGCAGTACGACACCTATTCATTTGGCGTGTTCTTAACCGGCGTGACTATTGGCGCCGACACCAATTATGGCCAAGGCGATGTTGAACCTTACGAAAATTATTGGCATTTATGGACCAAGGATTCCGCGCAATGGGAGCAAGCCATGTTCGGCGCGTCTGATCGCAACTTGGTGAATGGTGCAAGCGACGCGTGGGTTTTTGGCTCTTCCACCGTGCCGCAAAATATTCCCGCGCCTGGCGCAGCAGTGGTGTTCATGGCAAGCGCGTTCTTCATACCTCGACGGCGCTGATGAAGTGAAGCACCACAAAGTAGCCCGCACAAAGCTACATTGTGAGCCATGGCAACTCCACGGATTGCATTTCACGACGCGGCCGGAAACTTTGGTCCCATGCTTGATCTTCGCATTGCCGCCGAGTTGCGCTCGGGCGTGCGCTGCAATTATCAACGCCTTGCGGCAACCGCGTTGTGCGCGCCAAATGCATGGACCACATTGTTGGAGCAACGCACCGGCTTGCCCGTGAATGAATTGGCCGCTGGCGAAAGTTTTATGTTCTTGTCCGGCCGCTTGATGGAAGTTCCAAGCAGTTTGGATTCACTTGCCGTTGGCCACGCCATGACGGACTCCGCCGATGGAAGCATTGTTGCAGCGCATCTGTCGCGCAAGGCCGCGGAACATTTCATTGATGGCCACGGCTTTGATTCCAAATTAAAAACCACACCGCGCATTGATCTTTCCATTGTGCGCAGGCCATGGGATTTATTGGAGGCCGACGGATTTCACCGGCGCATGGCTGCCGATGCCAAGGCCACGCACGAAGCGTGGAAGCAAAGTGGCGAGCTGGCCAAGCCTGACAAACTGGTCGCCATTTCGGGCGAAGTGATTATTCATGCCAGCGCGGAGATCGGCAAATTTGTGGTGCTAGACGCAACAGAAGGCGCGATTGTGATTGGTCCGCGCGCGCACATTGGCCATCACGCTGTGATTGTTGGTCCAACGTGCATTGGCGAAGGTTCGCACATTGCCGCGCACGCCACCATTAAAGCGCGCACCGTGATTGGTCCGCGCTGCAAAGTTGGCGGCGAAGTTGGCTCGCTGATTATGCAGGGCAACAGCAACAAAACGCACGACGGCCATCTTGGCGACGCGATTGTTGGCTCATGGGTGAACTTGGGTGCGGGCACGTTGAATTCAAATTTGCTCAACACCTACGCGGAAGTTTCCATGCAACTGGGCGCGGGTGAGGCGGCGCAATCCACGGGCCGCGTGTTCATGGGCTGCGTGATTGGCGACCATGTCAAGACCGCAATCGGCACGCGCATTATGACGGGCTGCGTTCTTGGAACTGGTTCCATGATCGCATCCAG
>CAJACJ010000195.1 GCA_903938205.1 uncultured bacterium | reverse complement strand
GGCGCCGCCGATGGACCACCGCTTCCGCCAGCCATGATTGATCTTGCATTTGCAAGCCGCACCATGCTCAGCGATGTGTTGGCCGCCATGAGCAATGAGGACGCGTCGCTGTGCCGCCAAGTGCGCCGCGCCGATCAACGAGTGGACGATTTGCACAAGGAAGTTCTGCAATGGGCGCGTCAAGAAATTCCACGCGATGTTGCAACTTCTGGTCAGACCATTGAAATGCTCACCATTGCGCAGCGCTTTGAACGCATTGCCGATATGACCACCAACATCGCCGAGGACGTGATCTTTTTGGTCGAGGGTCGCATTGTGCGCCACACACCTGACGCATAAGTGTTCGCGCGCCGACATATCGCACCACAAATCATGGTTTGGGGCGAAGTTTCAGAGTGACTTGTAAGCAATTACAAGTTTTACCTTGCTTGCCAATCAAATTGCGTCATACTGCCGTTGCATCACAAAGCAACTCGGCTCGCTGTTTCTATGCGTAACTTGGTGAATGCAAATCTTGAAGCAATCCAACAACATGCCTTTCACACACAAGACCAACGGCCCCAAACAAATTGCCGCAATCACACGCGGCAGTAACGGCTCGCTTGGCTTGCGCCCCCTGCTTCACCTTGCTGTTGCTTGCATTGCGTCACTTGGTTGCATCAATTGGGCGAACGCACAAACCACTGGCATTGCGAAAGCGTGGGGTTCAAATGTCTACAGCGAAAGCAATGTCCCCTCATCCGCGGCCACTGGCGTCACCGCCATTGCTGGCGGCTACTACAACACCATTGCGCTGAAACGCGCCGGCGTGATTGCATGGGGCAACAACGCCAACGGACAATGCACTATTCCAACCGCGGCCGCGACCAATGTCATTGCAATCGCCAGTGGTTGGCAACACACCATTGCTCTCAAGAGTGATGGCTCCATGTTGGCTTGGGGCTTGAACGATTACGGCCAGTGCACTCTTCCTTCAACGGTTGCTTCTAGCGTCACTGCCATTGCTGGCGGTGGCAATCACACCGTCGCATTGAAAAGTGGCAACGTCATTGCCTGTGGCTACAACGACTACGGCCAATGTTTAGGAACCGACGCCGCGCGAAATCCAATCACTTCCATTCCTGCAGGAGAGTCCGTAAAAATTGTGGGGCAGACTCTTTCCAGCGTGACTGCAATTGCAAGCGGCGACAACCACACCGTCGCTTTGAAAAATGGTGCTGCGATTGCGTGGGGCGAAAACAATTCTGGTCAATGCACTGTTCCCAGCGCCGCGACCAGTGGCGTGAGCGCGATTGCGTGCGGTGGCACCCACACTGTCGCGCTTAAAAATGGCAACGTCATTGCGTGGGGCTCAAATCAATATGGCCAATGCGATGCGCCTTCCACCGCAACTTCTGGCGTAATCGCAATCGCCGCGGGCGCGTACCACACGCTTGCGCTTAAAAACGGCGCCGTTGCGGCCTGGGGTTACAACTTTGAAGGCCAATGCAATGTTCCATCGTCATCAACAACGGGCGTGTATGCAATTGCATGCGGCTCATACCACAGTATTGCTTTGTATCCAATCACCGACTGCAACAACAACGATCAAGATGACAAGGCCGACATTCAAAACGGCTATCCCGATTTAAACTTTGACAATATTCCAGACACATGCCAAGGCGCGGATTTATTCAATGTCACCACGCCATCTCTTGGCGCGCCAAACGGAAATGTCACCACCAGCTACACATTCACCGAGTTGGTCATGCCCGACAACTTCGCCGATGTGACCATGACCATTGCCGCTAAAGGTGATTTGGACGCGGCCAATGAATACATCACCGTGTCACTGAACGGCGTGGTGCTGCAGCGCGTGTTTGAAACTGGCGGAGTGAATTGCGCCACCGGCTTTGGCGTGAGCAACGCAACTGTGATCATTCCATTTGCAACTTTCGCCAACGCGGTTGCGCTTGGTCAACTCACGGTGTCGCTGCTACCTTCGGTTGCGGTCTCGGGTCCGCAGTGCTCCACTGGATATACATCGCTGCACCTGAAGTACGTTGGCATTGGTCCAACTGGCGACTGCAATGAGAACGGCTTGCTTGACACGCGCGATCTTGGCGTGAACCCAGCGCTTGATTCCAACGGAAACATGCACTTGGACTCATGCGAAATGGCCAAGGGCGACCTTGACCTCAGCGGCTCTGTGGATTCCGGCGACACCAGTTTGTTGCTTTTGAATTTTGATGAGTGGAACCCCGCGTTCGGCGACTTTGACGGGAATAATGTGATTGACACAGGCGATGTGTCTTATGTGCTGCTGAACTTTGG
>CAJACJ010000194.1 GCA_903938205.1 uncultured bacterium | reverse complement strand
CCAAGCAAGGTTTGCCAATTGGACATGTTGGGCCTGGCAGCGACGGCCGCGGCGACTTTCTTGCCGTGAACGGAATGTTTCTGTCCCCCACTATTCGCAATGCGGACAAGCGCCCGTATCCCGCGTTCGTAAAAAATTACATGCACAACGGCCTGTTTAAAAGTTTGAAACAGGTTGTGCATTTCTACAACACCAGAAATCTGACCACCGTGCCAGGTGAGGTGATTGATTTCACATTGCCAGATCCGTACGCCAATTTGAAAGGCAAGCCACTGTGGGACAAGCCCGAAATTATTTCGCCGCTCACGCTGACCAATCCAACCGGCGCCAAGCCTTTGGCTGATGGCGAAACGCGTCCTGCCAACATAAATCCAAACACCAACGGCTACGGTGAGGTTGGAAATCTTGGACTGACCGAACAAGAAGAAATTGATCTTGTGAACTTCATGTCCACGTTGACCGACGGCTACTCGCTTCCATCAAATTAATCGCTATTTACTTGGCGAGCGACGGCAACACATCCGTGTGATGCCCAATCATTTTCCACTTGCCGCCTTCGCAGCGAAACGTTGTGGTGGCGCGGATTGAAACCGGAATTTTTTTTCCTGTTGCATCAAGGTTCTCGCCCTTCTCATAATTGCTCACTATGGCTAACGCGTCACCAATAGCAATCACGTGAATGTCCGATGGCTCAATCTTTCCGCCCAACTTCATGGCGGCCTGTCGACCCCACTCTTCGCCCACATTTTTCCATCCAATTTGATATCCGCCGGCTGGACCCATGTAGGTGACATCGTCGGCATGCGACCAGACATCGTTCATGGGTTTGATGTCGCCAGTAAATATCGCGTTCAGCGCTGTATAAAATTGCGCTACAGCTTCGCGGGCCTCCTTCTCTGGTGCTGCCGCTGCTGATGGCGGAGACTGGTTCGCCCCACCCAAAATCGCTGCAAGACAAACCGATGCCGCAATCACCACGCCCGACATCCACATTGTTCTTTTGTTGTTCATTGAATTTAAATCTTTCATTGTTTATGCCAGGCTAAAACGCCGCGCAAAAAATTCTATCGGCAATGGTGTTGCGCCGTTCATGGCCAAATCCGCCAAGGCCACGCCGCACACGCACACTTCCCTCAATAACTAAAGTTCATCGAGTCTGCATCTTTTGGCACAGTGCTACTGATCGTTGAAAAGGCCTCCACGTTACCGTTCGTGGGAACCTCATTCACTTCGTATGAACGAGTCCAAGTTAACTTACCAATGGCCGTCCTCGGGGACCCAATCGCGCGGTAAATAACAAGATTATATTTTTGCACCGGAAGAGATGTGCCCGGCCCCGTGTTCTCTCTCTTTGTGAAAATATAAAGAACGTTTCCCTTGCTCATCTGCGGGAGATCTACAGCATGTTCTGTTATGGCTTGGCCCTGGAGCTGTTTCAAAATAGTATTTAATGATTCCTGATCTAACAACGCGTGTCCTTCCCAACACAAAATGGTGGACCCGCCGCCCTCGGCCGCTGTTGGTAAAAGCGCATCCCTATTCAAAACTGCCTGCAAATCGTTGGACACATTATCTGTTTTTGGTCCTTCATTATCAAGCAACAACAATGACTTGCATGCCGCCGCGGTGGGAACAACCTTCCCATCTGAGTTGGTTGTTGTCTGTTTGTTGATCTTCCCAAAATCCTCATTGCCCACAAGAAATGGATACACGGTGTCAAACGGATTTGGTGAAGATGATTCTGGACATGGATTGATTGTGACCACGCGCTTGACGGGCGCTATCCCCTGAAATTCCAAAATGGCTGGAAGCTCTTTATTTAAACGCTCGGCCTGCGCTTCTCCGATCGTGTTTAAGCCGTGCTGAAATATGGTCACTGACCTGTGTGTTTGAGTTTGATAATTGCCATTGGCATACACGGTTTGCGTGCTTGCCATATTTGTAATTTTGGGCCACGTAGGACAAATACTTCTCCAATAGTTGCTCAGGCCAACTCCATCATTTTGGACATAGGGAACCGTGGAAGAGCCATCCGGGTTCGCGCTTGGATCTTCCCCATGACGCAACACAATGATGGCTTGTTTCAGTGGCGGCTGGTTTGCTTGAGCGGTAGCGGTCTGATTGCTGGTGAGTACAAGTTGACTTGCCGCCGCAATCAAAACAGCCGCGCCGGCCGCGAATAATTTGTGTGTTGGTTTCATGGTGGTCTTCCTGTATGGGGTTGGATTAAAAATCTGGTTGTAATCAAGTGAACTTGTGGACTACAAGAATGGATTGTGAGGCGGATACTTTTAAAGACTGTACCACTTACAAAAAACCTATTTTTAAGACAACAAACCCATCTTTTTTAAAAAATTTACAAATCTTTCATGTTGCGTGACGGTCGACACCCATTTTTTACGTTTACATAGTTGTAGGAGCCGTGTGTTCTTATGTTTTACTAAACCCCCCGTGCATCAGCTTGCGGGTGTTTGATGAAACGAAAGTTGTTCACGTTTCTGCCCTCGGGGGGGCCTAGCCCTGGAGCCGTTATGAAGATTTCGAATTGCGTTGTTGGTTCTATTACTTTGGCCACCACTGTTGCAGGCGCCAACGCCGCATTTCTTGGAATAACAGGCACCAACTACCAAGTGGTCGATGGCAGCCGTCAATTCTCCGTCATGGATATTTACGCCGACTTTGATGGCGCCTATGACAAGCTTGTCAACTATTACGGCACCACAACACACACCGGCCTTGTGCGAACTTCGCTCAACGGCGTCTGGAACACTGGCAGTGCATTGACGCCAACCAACGGCGCCGCATTTGCGCAAGCCAGTGGCACAAGTTGGATGCCTTCCGCTAGCGCCGCAAGCAACGCGTGGGATTCATTTGTAACTATTGGTGCGCGCACGCAGGATTACATCTACGCTGACATTGCCAAGGATCCAAACTTCTTAAACGCAAACACTGTTGGCGCCGAAACCATTGTTGGTGGAAGCAACAGCGCAAGTGCTTATCAAGGTGCGGGCTGGTTCACCACTAATCCAACAGACATATCCGCCCTGGCCGGCACATACACCGACAAGCGCATCATGCTTGGTCGCTTCTCTGTTGAGACCACCAACCTGTTGACAACCGATGTCCTGACTATTCAGTTCAAGGGCAATGTCACCATGAAAGTGAATGGCACAAGCGCGGGCGGTGGAACTACATCGCAGCCCTTCTTCGATGAGACATTTACCTACGGGTTCGTGCCGGCTCCAGGCGCATTTGCGCTGCTGGGTCTTGCGGGCTTGATGGGTCGACGTCGACGCTAAGTGGAAGCCGTGCTTACTTAAAGCACGCACTTTCATAATTCTGTCACAAAACTTTTTTGAAAAACTTTGCTGAAACTATTTGTTAAAAACCTTACTGAAAACATGTACTGAAAATCATTTACTACATCATTTCCTGAAACCCCCTTCCAATCTTTTACAAATTTCTTACTACACAACTTATAGAAAGTCTTCACATGCAACTTAAACTCACATCTTTATCGTCCGTGGCTCAGTCCTTTATTGTTGTTGCCGCATGCATGGCCGCGCCTTCTGTGGCGTTGGCGGATGGCGTGGTTCTGGCTTGGGGTAATGAGGGAGAACGGGTCGGTGGTTCTCTCGGCGATTTTCCCGGCGACGGCCGTTGCACAATTCCAGCCGCTGCACAAAGCGGCGTGACCGCTATCGCCGGTGGTGGCAATCACACCATCGCTCTTAAAAATGGCGCGGTTCTGGCTTGGGGTGACAACTGGGCCAATCAATGCGACATTCCTACTGCTGCTCTAAGCGGCGTTACCGCTATCGCCGGTGGTTTCTATCACACCATCGCTCTGAAAGATGGCGCAGTTCTGGCTTGGGGT
>CAJACJ010000193.1 GCA_903938205.1 uncultured bacterium | reverse complement strand
GGCGCTTGTTCGGCTTGAATGCGATGCACGCAATCCAGCAAGACCATGCCCTCTGTCACATTGACCGTGTAATTGACAAACTCGCCGCCGTCTTTATTGCCGCGCCAAATACGAAATTCCACGTTGCGCGATTCATCAACAGGCTTTGATTGGGTGGTTGGTGTAGACATGATTTAAAATCCTTATTTCATTTTCTCAATGACGGCTTTCAGATCCGCGCGCATTGGCACGACAGGTCTACGCGTGACTTGCATTGATCCATCGGCCGCCTTCTTGGCCACCAAATTAAATGTGGCGCACTCCGCGCTTTTGTCTGGATAGTCGTCGCGGAATTGCGCGCCACGACTTTCCTTGCGCTCCAACGCGGCGCGCGTGATGGACTCGGACACAACCAGCATGCACGGCAAATCAATCGCCGTGTGCCAGCCCGGGTTGTACTCGCGGTGTCCAATCACGCTGACATTTTTCATGCGTGCCTTGTACTCATCCAGTTTCACCAACGCTTGCTGCATTTCTGTTTCCGTTCGAACAATGCCAACAAGGTCCTGCATGGTGTTCTGCAACTCGTGTTGAATGACGTATGGATTTTCACCCGTGGTGCGTTCAAACGGCTCCATGATGGCGTTGGTGTGCGCCAACACTTGCGCTTGATCCACTTCAACGGCTGCGTTGTTCTTGGCGTATTTGGCAGCGTGCTCACCAGCTAATTTTCCAAACACAATCAAATCGGAAAGCGAATTGCCGCCTAAACGATTGGCGCCGTGCAAGCCCGCGGTCACTTCACCCGCGGCGAACAAACCAGGCACGCACGACATTTGCGTGTCGCCATCAACCGCGACGCCGCCCATGACGTAGTGCGTGGTTGGTCCAACTTCCATGCGCTCCTGCGTAATGTCCACGCCCGCGAGTTGCTTGAACTGGTGGTACATGCTTGGCAACTTGCGCTTGATGTGGTCGGCCGCGTTTGGCAATTTCTCTTTGATCCAACCAATATCCAAATACACTCCGCCGTGGGGTGAGCCGCGGCCAGCTTTAATTTCTCGATTGATGCAACGCGCAACATGGTCGCGCGTGAGCAACTCCGGCGGACGGTTGGCGTTCTTGTCGCCGCACACATAGCGCCAGCCTTCCTCCTCATCGGCGGCAACTTGATTTTTGTACGCGTCCGGAATGTCGTCAAACATAAAGCGCTTGCCTTCGCTGTTGCGAAGCACGCCGCCCTCGCCGCGCACGCCTTCGGTCACAAGAATGCCGCGCACGCTTGGCGGCCACACCATTCCAGTTGGATGGAATTGCACAAACTCCATGTCCATCAATTCAGCGCCGGCTTGATACGCAAGCGCGTGTCCGTCGCCGGTGCCTTCCCAACTATTGCTGGTAATGCGGAACGATTTGCCGATGCCGCCGGTGGCCAAAATGACGGCTTTTGCCTTCCAAATTCGCATGCGGCCGCGCTCGCGGTCGTAACCCAACACGCCGGAAATTTTGCCGCCGGTTGTCAGCAGCGACACCACGGTCATTTCCATGAACACTTCCATGCCTTGGTGAATGCCGTGATCTTGCAGCGTGCGAATAAGTTCAAGGCCAGTGCGATCACCAACGTGCGCCAGGCGCGGATAGCGATGGCCGCCGAAATTGCGCTGCAGAATTTTTCCTTCTTTGGTGCGATCAAACACCGCGCCCCATGATTCAAGTTCAAGCACGCGCGCCGGAGATTCCTTGGCGTGATGCTCCACCATGATTGGATTGTTCAAGTACTGGCCGCCACGCATGGTGTCGGCAAAGTGCACTTCCCAATTGTCGCGGTCATCCACATTGCCCATGGCCGCGGCCATGCCGCCCTCCGCCATAACCGTGTGCGCCTTGCCAAGAAGCGATTTGCAAATCACTCCAACTTTCAGACCCGCGGCGGACGCCTCAATGGCGGCGCGCAGACCAGCGCCACCGGCGCCAATGACAAGCACGTCATGTTCGTGCACGATGAATTGCTCAGAAAAACTCACAGAATCCTCCAGTCAGACCAAGTTCCGTTGGCGCACATGCGCACATAAACGTCGGTCAATGCAACGCCAAACAAGCTGATCCACGCGAACAACATGTGGCGTTGATTCAGCCAAGTAACTTTCTTGTAAGCACCGCCGCCGTCCATGGTGCATGACAGACAATCATTTTTGCCGCCAACAAAATGGCGCATGCAGTGGCAACCAAAGGTGTACAAGCTTAGGAAAATTGGATTCAGAAAAAGAACCAGTGAGCCCACGCTGAATCCAAACGAGCGCGTGCCGTCAGCGTTGTAGTGCAACAAACTTGCGAAGGCGTCCCATGAGAGCAAAGCAATGAAGAGCACGGCCACGTATAAAAAGTAGCGGTGAATGTTCTGCATGATCAGCGGAAACTTTTGCTCGCCGCGATAGTTCTTGCCGCGAAAGCCTGGCTCGCCAACTGCGCAATTGACTGGGTCGCCCCAAAACGCTTTGTAGTACGCGCCGCGGTAGTAGTAGCACGTGAATCGAAAGCCGGCGGGAAACGGAAGAATTAAAAGCGCGGGAGAGAAGAACATCCATGCGGGCC
>CAJACJ010000192.1 GCA_903938205.1 uncultured bacterium | reverse complement strand
ATCAATCGAGCCAGAAAACCAGTCTGCGCCGCGGTAAATGCAATGGCCTCTTGAAACAGCGCGGGATCTTGCGCGTGCCAGCGAATGGCCGCCGTTGGAAATGAACTGAAAGAACCGCCGTCAATATTTGGCATAACAATTCATCACGCCTTTCCATTGACCACCACGCCCCAGCGGCGATTGACAGTGCCGCGCTTGGGCAGCGTGGGTATCCATGGAATCAAACTTGTTGATTGTGGCAGCGGCCGTTCCAGTTGACGCAGGAGTTGTGGCGCCGCGCCAAGTTGCTCCAACAAAACACCAAGCCGTCTTGTGGCGCCAACATTTCCATAGCGCAAAGCGGCGCCCACTAATTCTGAAGGTCGAACACGTTTGCGCGCAATTTCTTTGCGTATCCAACCGTATGCGCGCGGCAGTGTGTCAAAGCGCGCCCAATCATCGATCGCATCCACCAATGCACGCGCCCTGGACGAGTACACGGCACACGCGCCTTGGGGCGTATTCACCGTTTCAATTCCGCCCAATCGTTTGTCGGTCACCTTGATCAGCGTGAGTTGCACCGCGCCAATTGTTCGCTCGCCAGAAATACGATTGTTGTAGGCGTAGAGTCGAGTTGGAATTTGCTCGTCAAAGTTGTATCTATTAAATGCGCTTGGCCCACAAATTTGATATTTGCCTTTTTGATCTTTCAGCAACGTGTCAATGGCGGTGATTTCATCGGGGCTCCATGAACCGCCAACAGGCAGCCGCGGCGGAACCAAATACAGCCCCGGTCGAACACGCGCAATCAGACGGCCGCGCGCCAATCGTTGGAACAACTGGCACTCTTGCTGGGGCTTCAGTCCAAGCACGCTGACCAACTCGCCAGAGCGCACCGTGCCTTGCTGTCGCATTTGCGTATACGCAAGCAATTGTGTTTCAAGTTTGCCAAGGGAGTGTTTCATGTGTGTATTCTATTTCGTGTAAATGGTTTATCAAGGGGTTTATACGAAATAGAATGCAATTCGCGCTTCTTTAATGCAACGCCCTCAGTGCGCAAACAAATCGCGATGCTACGTGATCAAAGTGCTACCAGTCGCTCAGACAACGCACCCCACGCGAGCAGGGCTCGCGTGGTTGCTAAACTCGCTTGTGGTAGCACTTTGATCACTACGCGCGAAGCTGCTCGCCTAATTTGTGACAACCTATTTTATTTCGCGCGACAATTTCTAAAGACGCGCACTCACATCACGGCCAAGTCACTGGACCAAAGTTCAGCAGCAGCCATGAAACATCCCCGGTGTCAATGATTTGGTTGCCGTCAAAGTCGCCAAACGGCGAATTCACTTCACCGTAATACAACAGCACAATACTCACATCGCCGGTGTCCACATCGCCGTTCAAGTCAAGGTCGCCCTTGGCTCGTTGACAAGTATCAAGTCTGCCATCGCCATTGTCATCAATTGTGCCGCTGGCAATGTCGCATGAATCAATCTTGCTATTAAAATCGCAATCAAGCAACTCATTGTCAATAATTTCATATTGATCCAGTT
>CAJACJ010000191.1 GCA_903938205.1 uncultured bacterium | reverse complement strand
GCCGCGCGATACGCATGATTGAGATCGGCCAGTGTGAGTGATTTCAAGTCGCGCTTCTGGCGCTTGAGCGCGGACATGGTCATCGCGATTGGAAGTCCCCAATCGCCAAGATGATTTTCGCGGAAAACTTTTCGGCCCAGGCGTTCATGCAGGCGCGCCACGACATCGCCAAGAATGGTGCTGCGCAAATGTCCAACATGCATTTGCTTGGCCACATTCACGCCGCACAAATCCACAACAATGGCGTGAGTGCGCGGCGCGGGTTCAATGCCAAGGTCGGGCATGCACACGCGGTCAAGCATGGTGTGAAGCGCGGAATCGCCAAGGCGAATATTGATGAAGCCGGGGCCGGCAATTTCCGCGGTGCCCAACGCAGCAAGCGGAGTGGCCGCGAGAATTTGTGCGGCAATGTCGCGCGGATTCGCGCCGACCGCGCGCGCAATGGCAAGCGCCGCGTTGCATTGAAAGTCTCCGTGCTTGCTGTCACTGCTCGCTTTGATTTGCGGATCGCCCTTGGCGGCGTCATCGCTAATTGCGGATGCAATGCCCTTACGGAAGGCTTGTTCAAGATCAAATTTTGGATCGCATGACGCCATGATTCGAGTCTATCGACGAGAGCGAGCGGCGAGTTTGGGCTGAGCGCGCGTAAGAACAAATTTTCGCTTTGCATAGAGAGAGTCAAGAACGGGAATTGCAATACCAGTTCCGCCGTCATTGTCTTGCAGCATGTGCGCTGCAAGTTCCAGCATGGCGATCAGACTTTCAAAATCACCGATAGAAATAAATTCTTGGCCAACATGCGCCTTTGATTTACCTTTCAAAACCCCGTCAATGTCGCGCATGTTGTGGTAATTGCCAAGCGGCAGGCACAGGCATGTGCTTTCAAATCTATGCGCGGAAAATGCGGTGGCTTCGCAAGCGCCGCCTGGCATGAGTTTGCGTTGATACATGAATGTTGGATTTTGTTTTTTGTGATTTTCATACAGTGAACTTAGCGCGTTTGTAAGTTTGGGTGAGAACACGCTGGCGCGATCGCCCACACGCAGAATTGCGCCCGCGCCAATTGGGCTGTCGTGCGCAAATGAGCGTGAGTTCTCAAGGCAAAGTAGGCGTGCGTTGCGCGGTACCAACTGGCTGTGAATACTGTGCAACGCGCCAATGAAACCAATTTCTTCGGCGCGCGTGAAGAGCAAACCAACATGTGGCGCGCGCTTTGACTTCAGCAGGCGATCAAGCGTGGTCAGCGCGGCGGCCGCGGCGGCAAGATCATCGCAGGCGTTGGTGTGAAGCAATCCGCCAGCGATGCGCGCCTTGAGTAAGCGCCAGCGAGCAATATCGCCTAGCGCGATTGTGGTCGTCGGCAATTTCAGTAGCGCCTTGTAGACGGGAAAAATATGTTCGCCCTTCACACGTTCCGTGACCGTGGCGGTATGGCGCTTGCCCGATGCGTCGATGACTTCGATGGAAGTGTTCTTGAAATACGCCTCGTGCACGCCGCCGCGAAATTCCAATTCAAGATTGCGCGCATCGACCAATCGGTGAACCACGAACGCGGGGTGATCCAGGTGCGCCGTGATCAGCAGGGGGCGGCACTTGTTGTTGAACGCGCGCTGGGTGATCAACACATTTCCACCATCATCGCGCTTTACGCTTATTTTGGCCGCTCGTTTGGAAATCCACTGGTCGATGAACGCGATCACCGCGTCCTCGTGGCCAGCGGCGGTGGGCAGCGCCGTTAGCGAAAGCAATTGTTGTCGTTCAGCGGCGGAAGACTTCATTTTATTCTCCAACGTGGGCAAAATTCTCTGTCTTGAATTCGGGCAAACTTGTCGCGTTACAAACTACACTCACGCCATGCCACTTGCTTCCATTGATGAAATTTTAAGCGAACTCCAAGCCGGCCGCGCCATTGTTCTTGTGGATGATG
>CAJACJ010000190.1 GCA_903938205.1 uncultured bacterium | reverse complement strand
TGACCGATTTGGCTGCGGCACAAAGCTGCCACACAATGTCACTGGATTACTGGGAGTCAGCAACGGCCACCGCGGTGACTTGCGCACCGGACTTCCATTGCAAATGGTGGAAATCCATGAGCCAATGCGGCTATTACTTGTGGTCGAAGCCACACCCGCGGCTCTGTTGGAAATTGCAGGCCGCCAAGCAGAAGTTCGGGAGTTGGTTGTAAACGAGTGGGTTCAGTTGGTGTCTCTGGACCCAACCACTGGGCATATGCAGCGTTTCCATAACGGCGCATTCCACGACTGCCGCATCGACAATACGCCTCTGCAATCTGTTAACCGGTCAGTCGAATGGCATGGATTATCCAGGGAATATGTTTCGCCAGCATTGGTTCTTGACGGACTCGATCTCCAGCCACTCGCGAAGGCAACGGCATGACGCATACTGACCTTGATGCCATACAGCGCATCGCGTTACCCGTGTTGATTCTCTTGCCAATAGCGGCCTCCGTAGTGGTGGGCCTTCTCATCATGGCGAGTTCCCGCTACCCCAGCGAACGCACAGCAACCCGCATACTGGAAGTTGCGTTGACAATCTCACTTGTACTCAGCGCGCTCGTTGCAATTGGTGCCACGGGAGTGTTTGGCACCGCGCCTTCAGCACTTGTTGATTACGGAGCGCTCTTAGAGATTGGGACATACCGCATTCCAGCGGTGCTTCTGGCCGACTCGAAGGGAATTGTCTTCTCACTGTTATGCGCGTTTCTCACGCTGCTGGTAGCGCGCTTCTCACGCACCTATATGCATCGAGAGGCTGGTTACTTCCGATTCTTCATTGTTCTTGGTGGATTCGCTACCGGTGCACAGTTGGTCGCCCTGGCAGGCGCACTTGACATCTTCTTTGCCGGTTGGGAATTGATTGGCATTGGCTCAGCGCTGTTCATTGGCTTCTTTCACGAGCGAGCTGAGCCGGTGCGCTCATCGCTGCGCGCATTCGCAACATACAGACTCTGCGACGCTGGGTTCCTCATGGCCATGGTGTGTGTCCATGAAGTTCTCGGCTCTACAACTATCAATGCGCTGGATGGTTCCATCGATTTACCACTGTGGGAATCCACCACCATCGGGCTGCTGTTCTTAGTTTCAGTGATGGGGAAGTGCGCGCAGCTGCCATTTTCTGGTTGGTTACCCAGGGCAATGGAGGGACCAACTCCCACAAGCGCGCTGTTTTATGGAGGCATTTCCCTTCACGCCGGTCTGTTTTTAATGTTGCGCATCTCGCCAATCATCAGCGCTTCACCAGTCATTCAAGTGGCTGGCGCAGTCGTTGGCATCAGTACGGCTATCTACGCGGCAGCGGTGGCGCGCACCGACCCGGACGCAAAGGGTGCGTTGGCGCATGCAACGCTTTGCCAAGTCGGTCTCATTCTTGCGGAGATCTCACTTGGATTTACCACGCTTGCACTTGTTCACATCAGTGGGCACGCGCTGTTGCGTGTTTGGCAGTATCTGCGCGCACCCAACGCCATTCATGATGCTCACCGCATCGGCGTGCATGCTGTGCCTGTAGAGGATTCGCAACCCCAATCAGTTCTTGAACGGCGCGTATATGCCGCAGCACTTCACCGACTTCGACTTGATGATCGGATCGACTCAATACTCGATCCATTCATGGTGCTTGCCCGCGCGCTTGATAGATTTGACCAACGCATGCGCATACTTTTTGGCGGCGGAAAGGATGTTGATTCATGACGCCTGAAAGTGTTCCCTATATTGTGGCCGCACTTGCCGCTGGTGGAATTTTTTCTCCAGTCATTGTTTCATCTCGACCCGTTGGCTTGCTCCGAATCATTCTGGCAGCAGTTGCGCTTGCACTATCAACAGCCTCCATATTTT
>CAJACJ010000189.1 GCA_903938205.1 uncultured bacterium | reverse complement strand
GGATTCGGCGTATGCATGATTCTGTTTGGATTCAGCCATTCGTTTTGGTTCAGCGTTGCATTGTTGGTTGCCAGCGGCGCGGTGGACAATGTCAGCGTGGTCATTCGTCACGTGTTGGTGCAAACGCGAACGCCCGATCAATTGCGCGGACGCGTGACGGCGGTCAACGGAATTTTTATCGAGTGCAGCAATGAACTTGGCGGCTTTGAAAGCGGCTTGGTTGCGGCTTGGATTGGTCCAATGTGGAGCGTGATCAGCGGCGGCTTTGGAACGCTTGCGGTGACAGGCTTGATCGCTTGGTGCTTGCCAGCGCTACGAAAATTGGATCGCTTGATTGATGAAGTGAAACCAATGCCCGACGACAGTAATACAGACGCATCGGGTCAATCCACGAACACTCAGGCTTCCGCTTCTTCCTGAGCCAATGTTTTTGGCGTAAGCATTCCCAGCCACCGAGGAATGACTTTGATAATAGTTCCGGGAATGAAACAGCCAACGACCACACAGAAAAACACAAGATCAAACAACAGTTGCGCGCGCGGAGCAACGTCGGGATTTCCAAGAAAGAGAAGTGGGATAGTGGAAAGAATAATTGGCACCGCGCCGCGTAATCCAAGCCATGCCACGCACACTATTTCACGCCACGGTATTCGCATGGGAAAAAGAATCACCGCCACCGCAACGGGTCGTGCGACAAATGCAAGCCATAGCGCAACTAGCGATCCACCAATCAGTATTTGTTGATTGAGAAGTCGATGCGGCGTAGACAGCAGGCCAAGCATAAAGAACATGGTGATTTGTCCGCCCCACGCCAAAGAGTCATGCACGCGCACAATGGTGCTGCGCAAGGGCAGTTTGGAATTTCCCAGAAGGATTGCGCAGAGAAACACGCTGACAAGTCCGCTGCCGCCAAATACGCTTGCCAGCCCAAAACTTGCCGCCGCACAGGCCACGCTTCGGATTGGGTCAAGACCTGTCTCTTGACTGGGTAAAAACTTGAACGACTGCGTGGTGAGCCAACCCATGAGTAAGCCGGCGGCGCCACCAATTATGAATTGTGTCAGCACGTCGATCGCGATTTCTACGCTGGACATTTCCTTGCCCATGACAATTGCGGTGAATGCAAAGACAAGTATGAATGCCATGGGATCATTGAGGCCGCTTTCAAGCTCAACAATTTGGCGCACGCGCCCCTTGAAACCAACTCCGACAAGCGCGGCGAACACCGCGGCCGCATCTGTGCTTCCAAGTACGCTGCCAATGAGAAGCGCCTCGGTCCAACTGATGGTTGGGTGCCACAATTTCACAAAGACCGCGATGAGCGCGGAGATCATGATGACGCCCACGGTCGCCAAAACAATGGCTGGAGTCCATGCGCCGCGCATGTGTGGAATTTTTATTCCAAGTCCGGCATAAAATAGAATCAAGATCAAGCAGATCATTCCAACTCCGTAGGTCAGATCGAAGTCGTAGAAGTCAATATGCAGCGGACCGTCCTCGCCGCAAAACATTCCCAGCCCTAGAAATAGAACTCCACTGGGCAAGCCTAATTTTTTCCCGTATCGATTGAACACAAGCGCGAGCATGAGAATCAATCCCACCCACAATGTTATTTGCGGCAGCCATTCATGGATTTCCATGGAGCGGTCAATGATGTTGGGAGGAGTCAATTGTTGCGGCATGCCAGGCATTATGACGCATTTATGAAGTGAGTGATTCTGCGCGCGTGAAAAACGAATGCAGAAGTTCAAATGAGTGCGAGCATATTTTGATGAGATGTGCGGAGCAAATTAGGCGCGCGCGCTTTTTTGAATAAAGAGATTGCCCAGCACGAATCCAAGCGCGCCAATGAATAACAAAATGCCAAGTGGAGCAAGCATTTCGGTGAACGCAAAGCCGCGCCAGACAGCGCCTTCAATGGCAAGAATGGCCCACGAGAAGGGACTGCCTTGACTCGCCGCGCGCAGAAATGGCGGCATAAATGCAATTGGAATTGTGCCGCCACCAATCATGACCAGCACCAACACAATGGCGTTGCCAGCGCTGCGTGCGGAGCCTTCATTGTTTTTAAATAGACCGGAAAGCGCCATGGTGAAACCGCTGAACGCGAAACTGCATGTGGCAATGGCCAGCGCAAGCATGAACCAATTTTGTACGGAAACATGAAAGCCAAGCGTGGCGACAAGCAGCATGAACAGGCTCATGGTTACGCATGCGGTGAAGCACGCCAGACTTTTTCCAGCCAGCACGCTAAAGATTGTGCAAGGCGCAAGTAGCAACCGCATGAATGTTCCGCGGCGGCGTTCTTCCGCCATGCCAGCGCCGAACGCGCCAATGCATCCCACAAATCCCCACGCAAGTCCTTGCGGAAATGTCACCGCAAATGTGCTTGGTGGCTCGGTGGATTCACTCGCCAGCGTGCTGCTTTGAATTTTAATTGGCAGCGCCAAGAATGGATCAGGGGATGTTGCGGAGGATGGAGTTGATACGGGAACATTTCCATTTTCGGTATTGTTGCTTGCGGAGTCGCCATTCACCGAGCCAGCAATTTTCTTGGAAGTTTCCGCCGCCGCCGCCGCCGCGGCTTCGCGATTCTGCTGCTTGAAAAGTTCCTGTACGGATTCCAGCACATCGCTGACGCGCTCGCGCTGCTGACTTGTCATGTTTGGATTGAGCACCAGCGCCAACTTGCTTTGCGCCAACATCTTGCTGTTGATTTTTGGATTGGTGAACATGCGAACAATGGCGCGCATGGCGTGCTCATTTAATTTTCCAACAACAAGACCGCTCTCGGCCTGGCGCGCTGGATCGCAATGAACTTCTACAATCGCGCGGCTACCGGCCATGGCTTTCTCCAGGTCGGCGTCAAATGTCTTTGGAATAATCACGCACGCCGCAACACGGCCAAGCCGCACGCTTGCGTCAGCTTCTTCGCGGCTGGGAAGTATTCGCACGCTCAGCGTCGAATCTTTTTCAAGCGCGTTGGCAAAGTCAGTGGCGGCTGGACCAGCGCTTTCTATAACCACCGCAACTGGAATGCTTCTACTGCTGCCGCCAAAAATACTTCCAAAGAAAATGGCGATGGCCAGCGGGAAAACAATCACAAAGAACGCGTTGGTACGGTCACGCAGTAAAAGACGCAGGTCTTTGGCGGCAATCGTAAGAATGACGCGCATCAATCTCGCAACCTTTTGCCTGTGAGCGACAGGAAAACGGTTTCAAGATCGGCGCGCTCCACGCGCAGGCCGGTGACATCGCCAGCTTCAAGCGCGGAGGTCACTTCGCGCAGTGGATCGTTGGTGGAAATGCGCGTCTCGCCCCCAGGACGTTCAATCATGACAAGTGTTTCTTTGCCGTGCTTAGCCAGCAATTCTTCAACACTGCCGGTCACAAGAACTTTTCCTTCATCCATAATTCCAACGCGGTCGCAAATTTTCTGCGCCTCTTCCATGTAATGCGTGGTGTACAGAATCGCGGCGCCCTCATTGGCAAGTTCGCGCACAAGTTCAAGAATGTTGGTGCGACTTTGCGGATCAACGCCGGCGGTGGGCTCATCCAGCAGTAACAGCGGGGGCTTGTGAAAAAATGCCGCGGCTAAATTTAGGCGCCGTTGCATACCACCGGAATATGTTGCCGCGCGGTCATGGGCGCGCGCCGTCAAGCCCACTCTTTCAAGCGCATCGCGCGCGGCGACGCGTGGATTGTCCACGCCTTGCAAGCGAGCGAAGAACAAAATATTTTCCTCGCCGGTCAGTTCCTGATAAATGGCCAGAGTTTGCGGCGCCACGCCCACATTTTTGCGCACCATGTGGTGAGTAGGTGAACCCAATCCCTGATAAGTCACGCTACCCGCGTCGGGAGTGATCAATCCAATCGCCATAGAAATAGTGGTGCTTTTGCCCGCGCCATTGGGGCCAAGCAGACCAAATATTTCTCCGCGATTCACCCGCAGTGAAAGTCCATCGACGGCTCGAAGCGCGCCAAAGTTTTTCACAAGATCATCAAGAACAAGCATGTGCGCACGATACAGCACGCGCCAAATTTTTACAGCAGTAACCAAGTGGCCAGCGCAAGAAACACGCCCATGCTCACCACATCCGTGGCGGTGGTGAGAAAAATACTGGACGCCGTTGCGGGGTCCGCGCCCAAGCGCTTAAGCGTGGTTGGCACAAGCACGCCGCACATGCCGCTGACCACGCACGACACAACCATGGCAAGCCATGTCACCAACGCGAGTTCGCCCGGTCGGTCGTTGTGTTGAATGGTCGCGAATATGTACATGCCAACCGCCGCTGAAATTCCAACCAGAGCCCCGTTACAAAAACCAACCACCATTTCTTTGATGACCGCGTAGCGCGTCTGTCCGCGCTTGAGTTCATTCAGCGTCATGCCTCGCAAAGTCACCGCAAGTGCTTGGCAACCTGTGTTGCCTGATTGGCCCGCAAGCACCGGCAGAAATGCGGCCAGCAAAACAATTTTGGTCAGCGTGTGTTCAAACATTCCAACCACTGCCGCCGCCAAGAACGCGGTGAGTAAATTCAGTTGCAACCACGGATGGCGAAACAGCAAACTGCGCCACCATGGCGTGGCCAGTCGTTCCTCTTTTTCAACACCCACCATGGCGCCAACTTGCGCGCTTAAATCAAACGCTTG
>CAJACJ010000188.1 GCA_903938205.1 uncultured bacterium | reverse complement strand
GTTCCAAATGTTTTGCAGCCCATCTTCAATGTTCCATTTCGCATGGTTGAACATCTCGCCGCGCGCCCACTCTGTTTGCCCATGTGGGGCGACGTCATCAACGCCACTTGATTGGCTATCATTGAACCATGTCCAACACGCTCATTCTTCTTGCGGTGCTTGGCGTCATCAACTTCTTGATTAAGAAATTTGCCACCAAGCCAACTGATGCGCAAGCATCTCAGTCGCCGCAAATGCCCCAAGCCACTCAAGCGGCTAGAAGCATGCGCGATGAAAATCCTGACGAGCGCGCGATGCAACCTTCCGCGCAGACATCCGCGCGCAATGCGTTGGAAAATGCGGCGCGCAAATTCGCCGATCAAGCGCGCGCATTGGGTCTTGTTGATGAGAACGGTAATTACATTTCTTCGCGCGAACCTGTTGCGCCCGTAGCCGCCGCCACGACCAAACCCATGCAGCCCAGCAGGGCAAAGCGCGCCGTCCAAAGACCAATCACTGTCACGGACTTTGCGCCTAAAGCGCCAGTGAGTGGGCGCAACCGAACAGCTTCTCCCACTGGGTCACCTGCGGTCGCGCTTTTAGGTTCGGTTCAGTCCACAGTCGTTAATAAAATCACTCAAAGCCAGACCCCCAAAAGACCAATCAGCGCCATTGACGCATTGGTCGCTAGCCGACTCAGCCAACGGATTGCCCCAATGACTCAGGAGGGCCATGCCGCAAAGCCAAAGGGAATCTGGAACGCGAAAAGTATGCGCCACGGCCTGATTATGGCTGAAATTCTGTCGCCTCCAATTGCGTTGCGTCCCTAATCTAAATGCTTCTTTTATAAAAGCTTGCATGAAGCCATCACGATCGCAGCATGTTGCGATTGTTTTCGCTACAATTATTCAATTACACATATTTGTAATTTGAAGGGCATTCCAACCAATGATTGACATACGAAAACTGAAAGAACTCATTCGCCTCATGACCGCCAACGAGTTGCTGGAGCTTGATCTTCGCGACAAAGATGAGCAGGTCACCATTCGTCGACCCAATACTCACAGCGCGCCCCAAATTATGCAGGCTCCCGCAGGTTTGGCGCAAGCAGTCACCATGGCGCCTCCAGCCGTTGCTCAGTCCGCTGCTCCAGCGGCGCCAAGCAAGCCAGCCGCCCCAATTGATGACACGGCTGGTTTGATCAAGATTGAAAGCCCAATGGTTGGAACGTTCTACGCATCGGCCTCGCCGGACAAGCCGCCATTTGTCAGCATTGGCGCAAGCGTTGGACCCAATTCCGTGGTCTGTCTCATTGAAGCCATGAAGATCTTTAACGAGATCAACGCTGGCACCACCGGCACCATCGAAAAGATTCTTGTCAAGAGTGGGGACGCTGTCGAGTTTGGCCAAGCGATTTTCCTGGTGCGACCTTCGTAAATTTTCCGCCGCACTACTTTTGTTCATGCCTTCTTCATTCGTCATCTTGCGCACATCAATGTCTTTCACTTCAACCATCAACAGTCATCCATCATGTTTAAAAGAATACTGATTGCCAATAGAGGTGAGATTGCGCTGCGAGTGATTCGCGCCTGCCGCGAGTTGGGCGTAAGTCCAGTGTGCGTGTACAGCGTCGCCGACCGCGATGGTCCATGGATTGAGCAAGCCGATGAAGCCGTGTGCATTGGTCCAGCCGCCAGCAAGGAAAGTTACTTGCGCATTGAGCGCTTGATCGCCGCCGCAGAAGTCACGGGCGCGGACGCCATTCATCCGGGCTACGGATTTCTTTCTGAAAATTCCCACTTCGCGGAAGTCTGTCGCGATTGCAATATTTCTTTCATTGGACCAAGTCCAGAAGCCATGAATTTGTTGGGCGACAAAGTGAATTGCAAGCGCTTGGCGCGGCAATCTGGAACGCCTGTTTTTCCAGGCACAGAAGGCGGAATTGAGGATATTGAGGAGGCCGCGAAAGTGGCCAATGAGATTGGCTATCCAGTCATCATTAAGGCCAGCGCTGGTGGTGGTGGCCGCGGCATGCGCGTTGTGCGCAGCGAGGCGGAGTTGCGTGAAAATGTGGAGAAGGCGCGTCAAGAAGCGTTGGCCGCGTTTGGAAACGGAACCGTCTTTGTTGAAAAATATTTGGAGAACGCGCGCCACTTTGAAGTGCAAACCATTGGCGACAACCATGGCAACGCCGTGCATTTGTTCGAGCGCGATTGCTCCAGTCAGCGTCGCCATCAGAAATTAGTCGAGGAGGCGCCAAGCCCTGGTGTTGATCCAGCCAAGCGCAAAAAGGTGTGCGAAAGCGCCGCCGCGTTAATTCGTACCGCCAACTATTGTGGCGCGGCCACTGTTGAATTTCTCATGGACAAGAAACAAGATTTCTACATGCTGGAAGTCAACACGCGCGTGCAAGTGGAGCACCCCGTGACCGAGATGATCACAGGCGTGGACATTGTGCAAACGCAAATTCGCGTCGCCGCCGGCGAGCCGCTGCCTATCAAGCAGGAAGACATTCACATTCACGGTCATGCGATTGAAGTTCGCATTAACGCCGAGGACCCAGATAAAAATTTCATGCCGCAAGCGGGGCTTATTGAAACATTCGTGGCGCCGGGTGGTCCAGGCGTTCGCCTTGATAGCCATGCCCGCGCCGGCTACCGCATTCCGCCCAACTACGACTCCATGATTGGCAAGCTCATTGTGCACGGACCAACGCGCGCGGCCGCCATTGCGCGCATGCGTCAAGCACTGAATGAATTCAAGATTGGTCCGCTGCGCACAACCATCGCGCTGCACAAGCGCATTATGGACAACAAGGAATTTCAGAACGCGGACTTCGACATTCACTGGGTCGAGCGTTGGTTGAAGAGCAACGACACCACTGCCGTGTCAAAGTAAATCCAAGCGGTTGGAACGCTATTTCTCAACGTGAATCTGTGTTGGCTGGCTTGAAATCCAAATGACAAGCCCGCTTTATTTAGTCGAGCCTGAGCTTTCAACTTTCAAACTTGCGGTGCCAAGAATCTTGGCCTTGTTCACAGGTAGGGTTGGATCGCGCAAGATCACCATTTGAACTTCAACGCCGATTGGAAGCCGATACATCACGTCGATATATCCGTCGCTGCCGCGCTGGAATTGTTTGACGGTGAAACCCTCGGCTGGCTTTTCCAAATAAATTTCCCACTCTTCGGTGACGGTGTTCACCCAGATATATCCAAAGGGCTCATACAAATTTCCGTTTTTGTCCACCAACGTCGGAACGCCGCGCAGGCCAACTGCTTCGGCAATCTTCCTGGTCTTGTCGACATTGAACAAATCCGTGATGCTTTCGCGCGACACGGTGAGTTTCACAATTCTCTCGTCCTTTGATTGCGCAATGTTTCTCACATCGCCCTTGGCCTGTGGATTTTTCTTGACACGTTTGGCGGCGCCACCGACAAGATTTCCGCCATCTTCTTGCAGGGTTCCAGGCAAACCATTTTTGTTCAGAACAATTCCACTGATCATGCTGTCCATACGAAGTTCGCTTAATGGAATTGGCGGGGCGCTTTCGTCAGGAACAATGGCAATTTTATCGCCTGCATTTTCAACGGCTTGACCCAACGCAAGGGCGTTTGGATTGACCGCGGGCAAAGCAACGCGCAGTCCTTTGATCAGCAACATGGTTGGAGCGCCAGATTTGAATGGCTTGTCGGAGAACACAAGGCAAATCTTTCCTTCGCCATTGGAATCTTCCAATGAGGCGAACGATGTCGCGGTCTTAAATTCGTATCGAATCATGGAGCGACCTGATTCAGTTTTTTTCTCCTGACTGAATTCAATTGGAAATTCAGAGATGGCTCCGCCAGGAATCGGGGCAATTAATCGGGCTTGCGAAGCGGAAAGACTGAATGATCCGCCGGCATCAAATGAAGAGGGTTGCAAGGTCAACATGACCGCGTAGGCGCCAGTGCCCATGCTGTTGTTGCGCAAGACATATTTTGGATCGTGGTAAAAACCATCCAACGAGAATGTGCCAGGCGCCAGCGTTGAATTGCCGCGGCCTTCACGAAGCGAATCTTTGAACAAGCTTCCGCCGTCCTGCGCAACGGCGGGGCGCAACGACGCCATTGGCGTGTTGCCCATAAGCGGCGAGCAACTTCCAGCTGACAACATGTTGAAAAAGCCTTGCGTGAAACCCATCACCAACGATGCGGGTGAAGTTGGCGAACTTTGTTGCGGACGTCCATTGGATTCTGGCGAACGAACCCACCCGGTGTATCCCAAAAGTTCCGTGGAGGATGACACATGTCCAATTGCGATCAGCGTGATGCCCATGGTTAAAATTCCACTGAGCAATCCAAGCACCGCGCCAAATGACAAGTTGGCCCAGCGCGGAAGTGCGGGGCGTTTTGGTGTGACAAAATCAATTGCCACACGCAGAACAAACAGCAGACCAAGGAATAAAACACCCAGCGTGAGGCCCCATGCGTATCCATCAAAGCCACCGCCATTGAGCAGAAAACCAACCGTAATTGGCTCCCACAAAGCGAAAGCCAAAGCGCCTGCGATCACGACGCATGTGAAGTGAATGAAGGCGTCAAACAGGCCTTGATTAGCCCACCAATAGGCGATCAGAAGAACAAGCAATGCGACAAGAACTGAGAAAATCATTGTGAGGCCTTTGGCTTGTTTGGTGGCGAGGCGGGTTTTGCGGCGCTTGGCGCAGGCGCCGATTTACCCGCGGCTGGTTTGCCGGCGGCGGGTGGCGTTGTCGAAGTTGGTTTATCTCCGGCCGCAGCTGGAGCGGCTGATTTGCTTGCGGCTGGTGAAAGAATGCGAATGGCCTCTTCAAGACTTGTTGTGCCATCGCGCACGCGCAGCAACGCGGACTCTTGCATGCCAGGTAATTTGTGCCGCAGTCTGGAGGAGTTGTACGCGCTCTTTAAATCACCCTTGGCCAGGAACACGCGCGCTTCGTCATCCACAACAAAAACTTCGCTGATAATAATTTGACCGACATAACCTGTTCCATTGCACATTGGGCAGTCGATAATTTTATTTTTGGTCTGCACCTTGCCGCTGCCCTTGAACAATTCAACTTGTTTGCCCGCGGCAATGCCAAGTTTTTTGGCTTGATCAGGCGAAGGTTGATAGCCAACGCGGCACGCCAAACATAATTTGCGGCACAACTTTTGCGCAATGACCAGGCGAAGCGGACCCGCGGCAAGTTTGACATCTCCAACGGATTTCACCCATTCAGTGATCGCCGCGGCGACACCATCCACGGGCATGGCAACGTAAAAACGTATCTCGTTATTGTTTGGCGCCGCGATGAGTTTGCCCACGCCAACTTCGGCCGCATCCTCCACATACACCACATCGGGACTGCGACGAATAATGGATTGCAGATGCGTTGAATAATCAACTCCGCCTTGCGCGGAAGTCCACACTTGATGATCGACGCCATCAAGTCGATGAATGAGATTCTTTTCCAATGTCTTCACCGCGGCGGTGAACGCGTCATGTCCGGAGAGCATTGCCAACGCAGACGAGGTCAAGCCTTGGCCAGGCGCCGCGGCAAGCAGCACCACTCCGCCGCGCGACATTGGATCCATGATGGATTGAACGGTCTTTTCCTGCGACGGCAAGAACCCAACTTGAGGGATGGTGCGCGTCATGGTGCGTGCGCGGTCAAAATCAATTCGCAGTTGTTGGCCAGCGGATGAACCCGCGATTGAAATGGAAACAGGAATCACCACTTCTTCATTGATGACAAAAAATGATCCACTTTGGCGCTTGCGTTTTTCCTTCACGTCAAGAGCGGCAAGGCCCTTGAGGAAATCAATCATGGCGGTGGTGATCTCGGGCGTTGCGCTATCTGCCTTGCTGCGAATGCCATCCACGGTGATCGCGGCGCTGACGGCGTCGGGTTTCACAACCAAGTCCACGCGCGATGCTCGCTTATGAAGCGCGTTGCCAAGTAGGGCGTCGGCGGCTTGGAACGCGGGCAAAATAGGATCGGATTTGGCTGGATTTGGGCGGTCTTTTTTATTCGCGTCTTTGAAAGCAAGTTGCGCGCCAGCCAAGGACTTGGAAGTGCCGCGCTTCTTAAAGAAGGCGCGGACCTTGTCACCGCCAATCACAAACTTTTGTTTTTCCGGAACAGCGGCGTTGCGGGTTTTCCAATACAACAAAATTGGACCCACCGTGAAAATAATTTGGGTGGGCCAACTGATCCAAAATGTCGGTATGAAAATTCCGGCAAAAAGTCCGGCGGTCAGTCCGCCAATGAGAATGGCGTGCCACTTGTGCGAAGGCAATCCGCATTTGTGAATATCCGAAACAAGCTTTGAAACAATCGCCGACGCCAGCAAAGCGGTCACAAAAAGAAACATGGGCTTGATGGGATCAAGCAGGAACTCACTGGAAACATTTTGCGCAAGAAGGAATGTCATTGAATTCATGGCGCCTTACGAAATTCCCTTCAAACGCATCTTTAATTCTTCCGGCTTGGCCGTGGCTTCCATGGCGACCTTGGTGTGCACCCATTCGCCTTCGACCAATCTCACCAAGCTTGATGTGAAGTCCACCATTCCTTCGGACGCGCTTTGACGCATGATGTCAAGCAACTCGCCTTCGCGGCGCTCCAAAATATATTTTTGAACAACGGGGGTGTTGATTAAAATTTCCAAAGCGGGCAAGCGCGCAATGTTCTCGTGCAGCGTGGGCAGCAGCTTTTGATAAATGATCGCACGCAAATTGAAGGCTAAAAGCTTGCAAATTTGATCGCGCTCGGATTGAGGGAACAAATCATAAATACGGCCAAAGGTCTGCCACGCGCTGGAGGCGTGGATGGTTCCAAACACCAAGTGGCCGGTTTCGGCGGCGCGAATGGCGGCTTCAAAAGTTTCGTGATCGCGCATTTCGCCTACCAGCACCACGTCTGGATTTTCTCGCACCAGCGCGCGCAACGCCTCGTTGAATGTGGCGCAATCAATTCCAACTTCGCGTTGGTTGATCATGGCTTTGTCGTCGGTGAAGACATATTCAATCGGATCTTCAAGCGTGACAATGTGCACCTTCTTGCGCTCATTCACATATTGCATCATGGCGGCAATGGTGGTGCTCTTGCCGCTGCCCGTCACGCCAGAAAGCAAAATCATGCCTTGGGCCAACAGTGAAATATCGCCAAGAATTGGCGGCAAATACAGATCTTCAAAGCGGCGAATGTTGCTGGAGATCAATCGAGCCGCAACGCTGGGCGTGCCACGCGCCATGAATAAGTTCACGCGGAAGCGATTCTTTGGGTCGTAGCCATATGCAAAATCGATTTGACCCTTGCGGCAGAACATGTCGTATTGCGATTTGTCCAGCACGTCTTTAGCCATCTGAAATAAATCTTCAGGCTTCACCGCTGGACATTTCAGCGCTTGCAGTTGTCCCTTGTGACGAATGCGCGGCGCCATTCCGCTTTTAATAATCAGATCGCTTCCATTGATGGCAATGATGGCCTTGAGCCAACTGTCCCAAATCTTTTTACCTTCGCCAGGGCTGGTGCCTTCGTCGTGGTGAACAGGATTTGAACTTTGATCGCCAGTGGATGCGGGAGCTGACATGTGAATCTCCAAAGAGGGTGTAAGAGGGATAAGAGTAACAAGGGAAAGCGTGCCAGTGGCGTGGTTCATAAAATTTGCCGCCGCCTATTGACAAGCGACGTCACTGGCGGGAAGGTCTACAAATGAAAGACCGCATTTCCTTCGAAGGCCTCACTTTCGACGACGTGCTCCTGGTGCCGCGCTACAGCGAGGTCACGCCAAATTTGGTGGACACGCGCACTCGGCTCACAAAAAATATTGAACTGCGTGTGCCAATTCTTTCCGCGCCCATGGACACCGTGACCGAGTCCGCGCTTGCCATTGCGCTGGCGCAAGAGGGTGGTCTTGGCGTGATTCATCGCAACATGACTCCGCAGCGGCAAGCGCGTGAAGTGGCCAAGGTGAAGCGCAGCGAGAATGGAGTGATTTCAGATCCTGTTGTGTTGTCCCCAGATGATTCGTTGGCCAAGGCGAAATTGCTCATGAGCGAGCAGGGCGTGAGTGGATTTCCTGTGACCGAGGGCGGAGTGCGTCGTGGGAAAGTGGTTGGAATTCTGACGCGCCGCGACATGAAATTTTTGGATTCGCCAGATGGTCACAAAGTTGGCGAAGTCATGACGCGTGACAATCTAGTGACGGCGCCGCCGGAGATTTCGCCAAAAGAGGCCGAGCGATTGATGGTGCAGCGTCGCGTTGAGAAAATTTTATTGGTGGACGCCAAGGGTTGCCTCGCTGGTTTGATCACCATGCGTGACTTGGAAAATTTCTCCAAACACGCCGTGGCGTGCCGTGATTCTCGTGGTCGCCTGCGCGTTGGCGCGTCGATTGGTGTGGCCCAATATGACCGCGTGGAGGCGTTGCTTGCCGCGGATGTTGATTTACTTGTTGTGGACACCGCGCATGGCCACAGTAAAAATGTCATTGATACGGTGAAGGAATTGAAGAAGCGTTTCAAGATTGATGTGGTGGCGGGAAATGTTGGAACAAGCGAAGGCGCCAAGGCGCTGGTGGACGCGGGTTGCGACGCCATTAAAGTTGGAATTGGTCCCGGCTCTATTTGCACCACGCGCATTGTCACTGGCGTGGGCGTTCCGCAAATCAGCGCCATCATGCAAAGTGTCAGCGGCGCGGGCGGTGTTGCGGTGATCGCCGACGGCGGCATTCGGCAATCGGGCGATGTGGCAAAGGCCATCGCCGCCGGCGCCTCAGCTGTGATGTTGGGCGGACTGTTTGCGGGACTGGATGAAAGTCCAGGCGAACTTGTTCTCTATAGAGGCCGCCGCTTCAAGAGTTACCGCGGCATGGGTAGCGAAGGCGCCATGATCGATGGCAGCGCCGACCGCTATGGCCAAGGCGCTATTTCCGACAGCCGAAAGTTTGTGCCCGAGGGCGTTGAAGGCCGCGTTCCTTATCGTGGTTCGTTGGCTGACTTTACCTATCAAATTGTTGGCGGAGTTCGCGCCGCCATGGGATACTGCGGATGTCAAACGCTGACGGAATTGCGCCAAGAAGCGCGCTTTGTGAAGATTTCAACGGCAAGTTTAATGGAGAGCCATCCGCACTCCATTCAAATCACCAAGGAAAGTCCAAACTACTCGGCGAATTATGCCGCTGGATCATTTGGTGGACTTGACTAGACTTCGCCGCTTGATTCGCTATCTTGCTTGACTCAATTGCTTGTCTTGATTTGTATTTGTGAAAATGCCGCCGGTGTGGCGGAATTGGCAGACGCGATGGACTCAAAATCCATTGCCCCTCGCGGGGCGTGAAGGTTCGATTCCTTTCACCGGCATTTTCTTTGTGGCGCGTGTTTGGATTCGGTGAAATTTTTTGTTGATGTGATATTGCAATTCAATGTCTCATCGCGGAGCGCTTGGCGTCCAAAATATTCTCGCCAACGGAATAAATTTCCTCCGCCGCGCAATCCAATGTATATAATGCGCCCGTGTTGATCTATTTCATGAATCGACTTTTCACGGGCAGCTTTCTTGCAATGTGTTTTGTGGCTTTAGCGTTGTGCGCGCCAGCCAATGCTCATGCTGCCACAGATATTTGCTCCACGAGCGCGGTCGTTACATCAACCAACGCGCCCAATGGTCCAACAATTCTGCCAAATATTTTTGATCCGCACGGACCAGCCGCACGCATGATTCATGACCTTTCGTGGCTTGTTTTAGGCATTTGCGGCGGTTTGTTCGTAGTGGTCGAAGGCATGATTTTTTACGGCGTGATTTTTTATCGCCGCAAAAAAAATGACAAGAATGTCGCCGATCCGCGCCAGGTGTACGGCAGCAATCCAGTTGAAATTGCGTGGACGATTATTCCGCTGTTGATTGTTTTTGTGCTCACGCTCACAACGGTGCGGACTATTCGCGCCATTGAATTGACCGAAGCGCCCGAAGGCGCATTGCAGGTCGTTGTGATTGGTCACCAATGGTGGTGGGAATTTCGTTACATCGATCCAAGCATTCCAGGTGGCGAAGTGGTTGTTGCAAACGAATTGCATGTTCCAATAAATCGTCCCGTGTGGCTTCGTCTTGAAAGCGCGGACGTCATTCATTCTTGGTGGGTGCCAGCACTTGCCGGAAAAATGGATGTGATTCCAAATCACACCAACCACACTTGGTTCACCGCTGAGACCGAGGGTTTGTACTTGGGTCAGTGCGCGGAATATTGTGTCAATCAACATGCTGGAATGTTGTTGCGAGTCATAGCCAGCAAGCCCGTTGACTTTGATGCTTGGCTGCAAACGCAAGCTGCTCCAGCGGTCAATGACATGACCGTGGCCATGGGACGCGACATCTTTCAGGAATATGCCTGCTCCAATTGCCACACGGTCAAAGGTGTTTCTGATGGGCAATTTGCGCCGGATCTCACGCATCTCATGAGCCGTCAGACCATCGCCTCCGGTGTTGCTCCGCTTGATCCAACAACATTGAGAGCTTGGATTGAAAATCCGCAAGCGTTGAAGCCAGGATGCAACATGCCAAGTTTGCAACTGGATACACAGGAACTCAACGCTGTCACCGCATATCTTTTAACCCTACGCTAAACCACACATGACCACAGCCCCAATTCATCCAACAAGTGAAACCAGCATTGGCTTTGGCAGTCGCGTGCACAGTTGGGTGATTTCAGTTGATCATAAAAAACTGGGCATGATGTATATCGGCGCAGGATTGATTTTCTTTATGTTGGGCGGCATTGAAGCCACGCTTATGCGCTTGCAATTGATGAAGCCGCTGAACGATATGTTGACGCCACACGGCTTCAACCAAATGTTCACCATGCATGGAACCACCATGGTGTTCCTGGTGGGCATGCCGGTGTTGCTGGGCTTTGGAAATTATTTAATCCCGCTCATGATTGGCGCGCGCGACATGGCGTTTCCCCGCCTGAACGCCTTTGGATTGTGGCTGTTCATTTTCGGCGGATTACTGCTGTATTACTCGTTTATTGGTGGCGACGGCTTGTATGGAATGGGTGGCGCGCCGGATGTTGGTTGGTTCGCCTATTCGCCTTTAACAAGCAAGGCGTTCAGTGTTGGTCACGCCACCGACTACTGGATTCTTGGAATCATGGTGAGTGGTTTTGGCAGCATGACCACGGCTATTAATTTCATGGCCACCATTGTGTGCATGCGTTGTCCAGGCATGACCTTCATGCGCATGCCGCTCTTTGTCTGGCTTATGTTCACGGTAGGCATATTGGTGTTGCTCGCCTTGCCCGTGCTCACTGGCGCGCAAGTGATGTTGCTCTTTGATCGATTCCTGGGCGCGCACTTCTTTGATCCACAGCAGCAGGGCAGCGTTATTTTCTGGCAACATTTGTTCTGGTTCTTTGGACATCCAGAGGTGTACATTTTAATTCTGCCAGCCTTTGGAATGATTTGTGAAATCATTCCCGTGTTCAGCCGCAAAGTCATCTTTGGATATCCACTCATGGTTGCGGCGACTTTGTCCATCGCGTTCATTTCACTTGGCGTGTGGGTGCATCACATGTTCTCAGTGGGTTTGCCGCCGTGGCTCAACTCCATCTTCGCGGCCAGCACGTTCTTAATCGCCGTGCCAACGGGCATGAAAATGTTCAATTGGATTGGCACCATGTGGGGCGGAAATATTCGATTCACAGTGTCCATGATGTTTGCCACAGGATTTCTAGTCATGTTCCTGTTTGGCGGTTTAACTGGAATTATGCTGGCCGTTGTGCCATTTGATTGGCAATTGTCTGACAGTTATTTCGTGGTGGGGCACTTCCACTATGTGTTGTTTGGCGGAACCATGTTGGCTGTGTTCAGCGCCGTGTTCTATTGGTTTCCCAAAGCCACGGGTCGCTTGTTGAGCGAACCCATGGGTAAGTGGACATTCTGGATGTTCATGATTGGACTCACGTT
>CAJACJ010000187.1 GCA_903938205.1 uncultured bacterium | reverse complement strand
TGCTTGCGTCGAATTGTGCGCCGCGCTTGAAGCGTGTGCCACGACACCGTGCGGGGACTGACTCACGCGCAACACCAAACTGCATGGCGCACGTTTGTCCAGAAAAATTTAAGATGCTTGTGAAATTGCATTCGTCGACACCTGCGACGAGTCTAGGCTTGGAAGTTCAATGACCACCGGCTCCACAAATTTGCGAGGGACGCGCGCCGGAATTCTGCACAACAATTCGTAGGCGTGATGACCGGTCATGCTGGCCACACGCGCAGCGTGATTGGGCGCGTTGCAATCGGAGCTGATCAATTCAACCGCGGCATGATTCCAATTTGTTGCAAGCGCGTCGGGCAAATCGCTCAAGTCGACCGCGATCTGATCCATGCTGATTGCGCCAACAACGGGCGCGTTGGCCCAAGTTGAAACACCATCTACGACCATTTCGACGCGCACCATGCGCCGCTCCACGCCCAATGGGCGACGAGTCATGGGGTTCATTGGAAGCAACGGATAGCCGTCGCCGTATCCCACTGGAACCAAGCCAATCCTGCTTGTTTTTTCACATTTCCAGCGGCTGCCATATCCCACCGCCGTACCCGCTGGAACCGTTCGCACTTGCACAAAAGAACTGCGCCAACTGAACACGGGCCGCAACTTTTTCGCGAACTCCATGAAGTGTCCATCGCGCGTTCCTTCAAAAGCCAAACCAGTCCACGCCAAGCCAACGCGAATCATGTGGTGGTGAAATCGCGGATCACGAATGGCGGCAAAGGTGCTTGCCGAATGCACAATGCAATCCGCCGGAAGCGCCGCGCCCTTGCACCACGCCTCAAACATTTTGCGCTGTTGATCCGTGGCGGTCTCGCTACCACCCGCGTTGGCGAAGTGCGTGAACACTCCGGCCAAGCGAAGATTTTTATCCGAGCGAATGCGCGCCGCAATCTTTGTCGCATCCGTGGGCAAGCAACCACCACGTCCAAGGCCCGTATCAATTTCTAAATGCAGCGGCAACACTCCGCCAAAGTCCGCGGCGCACTTGGACAGTGATTCCACTTGATCCAAATCATGCGCGGACAAATGCAACTGACCCTTCAACCACATGCTGTGCGCAATTCCTCCGCGATCAATCTCGCGCACGGGCATGAGCGCCATCACCGGAGTGCTTGGATCGGCAACGCCAACCACTTCGGCCTCCTCAATTCCGTAGACCACTAAAAAATCCGCGCGCCCCGCCACGCGCCGCGCCAATCGCGCCGCGCCCAAGCCATACGCATCTGATTTCAACACCAAACCAAGACGAACTGAGGGGTCAAGAGCCGCCCGAATGACAGAAACATTATGATCAACGGCGGCAAGGTCAACGACTACTTCGCTTCGGGGGCTCATAGAGTGTCCGTTGTATCGACTTTGAAAGGGAACTACCATTAGATTCCTAAAGGATTTCATGAACTCAACAGAAACTTTCGATACCAGTAAAAAATTCTCCGACCTTGGACTTCCAGAAACCGTGCTTCGTGCCCTCTATGAAAAAGGCTTCGAGCATCCAACCCGCATTCAAGCCTCGCTTCTTCCCGTTGCGCTGTCTGGAAAAGATTGCCTGGGTCAAGCCAAGACCGGAACTGGAAAGACCGCCGCCTTCGCGCTGCCCATGTTGTCTCGTCTTGACAAGGCCGATGCCTTCAGCGGCTTGGTGCTTGTGCCAACTCGCGAACTTGCCATTCAAGTCGCCAAGGAATTCATGGAGTTCGCCAAATATAGCGGACACAAAGTGGTGGCGGTGTACGGCGGCAGCAGCATCAACACGCAGACCACTCAACTGAAGTCTGGCCCCGCAATTATTGTGGGCACGCCTGGCCGCGTGATGGACATGAATCAACGCGGCATTCTGCCCTACAACAATGTCAAAGTTGCGGTGCTTGATGAAGTGGACCGCATGCTTGATATTGGTTTCCGCGAGGATATTCGCCGCATTTTGGGCAGTATGAAGCAACATCCGCAAACCGTGTTCGTGTCGGCCACCATTAGTCCAGAGATTGAGAAGTTGGCGCGCAGCTACATGCGCGACGCGGAAAAAATTGTCAGCTCCGAGAAAAGTTTAACCGTGAGCCAAGTCGATCAGAGCTACTTGCCGGTTGACTATTGGTGCAAGCGACGACTGCTGCATCATTTGCTCACGCATGAAACCGCGGAACTCACCGTGGTGTTCTGTCGCACCAAGCGCACCGTGGACGATGTCACCGAATACTTGCAAAAGAAAAACATCGACGCCTTCGCCATTCACGGCGACATGTATCAGAAGGCGCGCGACAAAGTCATGGAGCGTTTGCGCGGCGGGCAACTGAGCGTGCTTGTGGCCAGCGATCTTGCGGCGCGCGGACTTGACGTGGACGACATCAGCCACGTGATCAACTACGACATTCCAGAGGACCCCGAGGTCTATGTGCATCGCATTGGCCGCACCGCGCGCGCCGGTCGCCGTGGAATTGCCTGGAGCTTTGTATGCCCAGATCAGGGCGAATTGCTTACAAATATTGAAATGCTGACCAATGTGGAAATTGTCCGCAAGGAATATCCAGACTTTGATCCAGGTCCGCCACCCGTTGAAGTGCAGGCGCGCCGCGATCAAGAAGTGAAGCGTCGTGAAACCAACGATGCGACAAAGAATCGTTTTCAAGCCGTGGCTCCAACGCCAACGGTTGCCGATCCAACAAAGTTTCCTGGCGGCGTTGTGCCAACAGGTCAACCCATGAAGCGATTGGGTGGCAAAGTGAATTCTCGACGACGACACTGATGCCGCACGCCAATAAGCACAAGCACATTCGCATTCACCCCGAGGTCGCCGCGGCGCTTGCCAAAGGCGCGCCGGTTGTCGCGCTTGAGACCGCGGTGCTTACGCATGGGTTGCCGCGTCATGCTGTGCCAACACTTCGCGATATTTCAAACCTATGGAATGAAACTCAACCCGCGCACTTGGCGTTGTCACTTGCCATGGAGCAAACCGTACGCGATGGCGGCGCGACACCAGCGACATGCGCGGTGATTGATGGCGAGTTGGTGATTGGTCTCACCGCGCAAGAACTTAATTCACTTGCCGCGCACGCCAACCCAATGAAACTCAGCGCGCGCGATTTAGCCAGCGCGATGAACAGCGCGGCCACCGGTGGACTCACCGTGGCGGCCACGCTTTCCGCTTGTGCCGCCGCGGAAATTCGCGTGTTTGCCACCGGCGGTATTGGCGGCGTGCATCGCGAATGGAATCAATCGCTGGACATCAGCGCGGATCTTGCGGCGCTTGCGCGCGCGCGCGTGATCACCGTGTGCGCTGGCGCAAAAAGTATTTTGGATTTGCCCGCAACTTTAGAGGCGCTTGATTCGCTTGGCGTTCCTGTGATTGGAATTCAAACTAAACATTTTCCATGCTTCTCATCGCCACCAGACGCATCGCTGTCTCTGGCAAGTTCCGTTGAGAACGCCACCGACATTGCCGCCATTGCGCGCACACATTGGGCCCTTGCCCATCACAGCGGAGTGTTGGCCGTGCAGGCGTGCCCCGCCGCGCACGCTATTGCCCGCGATGAGTTTGAAAGTTGGTACGCAGAGACAGAGATCGCCGCGCGCACGCACAACGTGAAGGGCGCGGCCGTGACGCCGTTCTTGCTTTCACATTTGGCGCAGCTTTCTGGTGGAAAAACCTTGCGCGCCAATGTTGCATTGCTGCTTCATAACGCGCGCACCGCCGCCGCAATCTCAACTAAAATTTAACATTGCGCTTGACTTATGCCCTGTTTGGTGCTCAACTATGTCAGTCGAGATCCCTCGACGACTCGTCAAACCCAAATTGGTGATGGGACCTCAGGTGGTCCGTCGGTAATCGGTTCTTGTTTGGAACCATCCAATTTGTGACGGGAAGATTGACCTCTATGAATACGAAAAGTGGCGTTCTTGAGTTGCCCGCGGGCGGCGAAGCGCGCATCAGACAATTTGAACAGGGTCTCGCTGATAATCCCGGTGATCCCTATGTCTCCGCCGAACTTGTGGCTCAATTTTCGCTGCGCCCAGCGCAATTCATCACCGTTGAAATTGAGGAGCGCCACGCGCCCAACCGTCCTGAAGGCATCAAGCGCGTCGCGCTGAATGTGATTGACATTGAAGGCATGGATCCGCAAACCTACGCCGCGCGAAAAGCGTTCACTGAATTGACCGCGCTTGATCCGTCACCGCGACTCACGCTGGAACATCGCGGCTGCGCGCCCGCCTGCCGCTTGATCGATTTATTTTGCCCGATTGGTTTTGGCACGCGCGGTCTTATTGTGGCGCCGCCCAAAGCCGGCAAAACAATTTTGCTGCAAAACATCGCCGCGGGCATCAAGTTCAATAATCCGCACGTGGAACTCATCGCGCTTTTAATTGATGAGCGCCCCGAGGAAGTCACCGATTTCAAACGCAATGTTCCAGCGCAAGTGCTTGCCAGCAGCAACGATGAATCCGTGGAGCGCCATACCGCGCTTGGCATTCTTGCCATTGAGCGCGCCAAGCGCATGGTGGAAGCTGGCCGCGATGTGGTGGTGCTGCTTGATTCACTCACGCGCGTGGGACGCGCCTTCAACAACAATCGTCGCTACGCCTCTGGCGGACGCACCATGAGCGGCGGCTTGGACAATCGCGCGCTTGAAGTTCCAAAACAACTTTTCGGCGCCGCGCGCAAATGCGAAGAGGGCGGCTCGCTCACCATCATCGCGACATGCTTGGTGGACACCGGCAGCCGCGCCGATCAAGTGATCTTTGAGGAATTCAAAGGCACGGGCAACATGGAACTTATTTTGGACCGCTCCATTTCGGAAAAGCGCGTCTTCCCCGCCATCAATCTTGCGGCCAGTGGCACGCGCAAAGAACATCTCATGTTGTCCGATCGAGAACTCAAGACCGTCACCGCTCTGCGACGACGGCTGCTGAGTTTGCCGCCACATGTGCAAGTGGAACAATTGCTTTCGGCGCTGCAACGCTACAGCACCAATGAGCAAATGGTGGGTGGTCCGCAAACCGTCGCGAGTTGATTTCGTTACTATTCGGCACCTATGAGCGACTCTAATTTTTCCAATAATCTCCGCGCCGGTGTTTTTGTATCAACCATTCTTGCACTTGCACTCGCAGTTGGATTTGTGCTGCTCAAAGTTGATCTCTTCAGTAAATATCAAACACTGATCCTGAAATTCGACACCACTGAGGGTGTCAGCGGCCTGAGTCGCGGCAGCGAAGTCAAGGTGGGCGGACTGACCGTGGGACGAGTCACGCTGATCTCTCCAGAAATTGACAAGGCTGGGAATCTTGCGGGAATTAATGTGTCCATTGAAATCATGGCCGGCATTCCCATTCGCTATTCAGACATGGCACCAGAGGGCACCAATGCCGAGGTAATTCGCGTTGGCAGTTTGGTGGGAAGCACTTCAATCATCAACTTCAACACGTTGGGCCAAGCACCCGCGCCAATTCTGAAGAGTGGTGATTCACTTTTGGCAACGCGCGGCAGCGGAATGTTGACCACGCTTGTGGGTCCAGCCAACGCGGTGCGCACCAACGAAATTATCAAGGGCCTTGCCGTCACCGCTGCGTGGCTGAAGACCATTCCAGAGGAATATCGCACCCGCGTGGTGCCAACGCTGCAAAATCTTTCCACCACCACCGCGAATTTCAACCAGGATTACGACGCGTGGCGCAAACCCATTGGCGACACCTTGCTGAACGCGCAAAGTTTGACGGGCAACGCGGATCAACTTTTAAAGGACAACAAAGCCAAATTCACGCAACTTATGGATAGCACCACATCCACCATGGCTGACGCCAAGGTCATTGCCAGCGAATTTAGAACCAAAGGTTTGCCCGCGCTGCAAAAATTGTTGGACCAAGGCGCAGATGCCGCGGGCTCGCTTGCAAGCAGCCTGGATGAAATCGAACACCAACTGCCGCAGCGCCTCACGGACCTGCGCGACTTCATGCTTGACGCGCGCGAGATCGCTGGTCAACTGAAATTGACCTCGATTGAAATTCGCCGCAGTCCTTGGAAATTGCTGTATCAACCAAAGCCCGGCGAAGTGGCGCACGAGAATTTGTATAACGCCACGCGCGCGTTCGCTCTGGCCACCGCGGATTTGAAAACCGCCAGCGCATCCTTGCAAGCCGTGCTTGCCCAAGACGCCAACAAGTTCAATAGCGACGAAAATTTCCGCAAGGAAGTGCGTCAAGAAGTCCTGGACTCGCTGGAAAAATATGACGCCGCGCAACGCCAACTTTTCGACGTGCTCGCGGCTCCGCAATCTCAGGGCGGCGAAGGCAAGTAACGCATGGGTTCGCTTGATTCCAATCCCGCAAAGGAGCGGCTTGCCGGCTTCATCACGCTGGCTGTCATTCTGCTGTCCACGCTGACTCTTCTTGTGGTGACTCAATTTGATTGGCACAGCTACAAGCAATATCGCCTTGTGTTTTCATTGCTTCAAGACGCAGCAGGTATTCGACCTGGAACTCCGGTGAATGTGGGCGGCCTTGCGTACGGGAAAGTGTTGCGGGTAAAAACAGGCCCATTGCTCGATGAAACTGGAAATTTTCGTGCAAACACGCCCCCGCTATCAGCCGACACCCCAAACACGCTGGGCACCTTCGTGATATTTGAACTGGATTCCAGCATCTCCCTTTGGCCCTCCGCGCAAATCTGCCGCACGGCCACCGTACTTGGTGGAAATGTGACCATTCAAATTTACGACAATGGTTTTGAAACTCAAACTGATCCACTTTTTAAGTCCCGCACTCCATTGATCGCCGGCGCCACGATCCGAGCGAGCAATCCACCCTCGGGAATGTCCACCATTTTCGGCGGTCCTGTTGCCCTGCAATTAGACAAAATGTACTCGCAAATTTCACTCTTTCACGAGTGGTTCACCAATCAAGCACGCAAAGAAATCGCCACTCAACTTCAAACCCTCAAGTCCTCCGTGGATTCTATTCGCAGCAAAGTCAACGCCGATACCAGCGAGTGGGAGCCGCGCATCGCCTCGCTGAAATCGACCTCGGCCGAAATGAGTCGTCGCTTGGGAATTTCAAACTCGGGCGAGCAAGATCCAACCAGTATTTCAGCGATCATCAACAAGGACTCGCCGCAAATTCGCGCAGACTTGGACAGTGTGCAAAGCGATTACACAGCCATTGCCGCTGAAATTAAAAATAAATTGAGCGGCCAGATGACAAAGGCGTATGAAGATTTTGAAAAACAATTCACGCGACTCAAGGCGGACATGGACTCTGTCACCGCCGCGGGCAAGGATGCCGACGGGTTGTTCGCCGCAAGCACTGCCCAATTGTCGCTCAGTGGCGGGCAAATCACGCGCGCGTTTCAAGACTTGGTTGGTGGCTTGGCGCGGGCAATATTAGAAAAACCTGATGACGCCGAGTTCAACAAGCAAGACCAACTCATGATTGCCCGCGGCTTAGCGCTGCAAGCCCAGGAAGTTCAATTGTCAGTGGAGGATTTGGAGAAACTAGCAGCCCAAATGAAGACAAACTCGCCGCAAATGGCCGATGAAATCCGCCAACGCACCGCCGCGACATTGGCGCAATTAAAGAAGTCGCTTGACGCGTTCAACGCCACGTTGCAAGAGCAATATCCAAAATAATTTTGGTGGGTTCATGAAATACGCCGCGCACATTTCTGGGGCGTGACGAAATCGCAACGCTTTGATGCGCGCACAAAAATACAGCGTCGCAATATGGCGCATATGCGACACATTTCCAACGATTGGAAGCAATTCACAATTGGCTTAACTTGCGCTTGCCGCGGCTTCAATACTTGCCGGAGAATTCTTCTCCTCGCGCAGGCGCTCAATGCGCGCGCCCAGCGAGTTCAACGTTTTCTCCATCTGGTAATAGCCGCGATCCAAGTGATACACGCGCGTGACCAATGTTTCACCTTCGGCGGCCAAACCAGCCAACACCAAACTTGCGCTTGCGCGCAAATCGCTGGCCATGACCGGCGCGCCAACTAACTTGGATCCACCCGTAATGATCACGGTTGGTCCTTGGCGATTCAAGTGCGCGCCCATGCGCGACAACTCCGCCACATGCAGGAAGCGCTCCAGATAAATCTTCTCGGTGATCACGCTGTTGCCTTGCGCCAAACATAAAAGCGCCATCAATTGCGCCTGCAAATCCGTTGGAAATCCTGGATGCGGCTGCGTGGTGATCGTGGCTGGTTTCAAGTTGCGCTCACTGGTCACGCGCACCGAGCAACGCCTGGAATCCTTGTCATCCAAGCGCTCCACATGCACGCCGATTTCACGGAACACATCCAGCGTTGCAAGCAGCGAATCGTAGGGAAAATCATCCAAAATAATGTCGCCGTTGGTCATGGCCGCGGCCACCGCGTACGTGCCGGCCACAATGCGATCGGGCATCACGTTGTATTCGGTGCCGCTTAATTCCTCCACGCCATCAATGATCAAGCGGGGACTGCCGGCGCCCTGAATCTTGGCGCCCATTTTGTTCAGCATGTCGGCCACTTCCACCACTTCAGGCTCGCATGCGGCGCACTCAATAATGGTGCGACCCTTGGCCAACGTGGCGGCGCTCATAATGTTTGAAGTTCCAAGCACGGTGCTGCCGTTTGGTCCACCCAGGAAAACCGTATTGCCTTTCAATCGATCCGCCGTGGCAATGATGTCGCCATTGCGAAGTTCAATTTTGGCGCCAAGCGCTTCCAAGCCTTTCAAATGCAAATCAACTGGTCGATGTCCAAAGCTGCAACCGCCAGGCATGCTCACCACGGCTTTGCGCCGACGCGCAACCATTGGCCCCAACACGCAAATACTGGCGCGCATGGTGCGCACAATGTCGTAACGCGCATGCACGCAATTCTGATCCATGCTGGTCAGCGACAAGGCGTCGCCGGTGCGCTTGCTTTGCACCCCCAACTCGCGCAGCAGTGCGTTCATATTTTCAATGTCGGCCAAGGGCTTCACATTTTTCAGTTTCAGCTCGCCGTCGGTCAGCAACGACGCCGCCATCAGCGGAAGCGCCGCATTTTTTGATCCCTCAACCGTCACGCGACCCGCGAGCCGCCGACCACCTTGAATGCGAAAATAATCCATAGTTGAGATCCTTCTAAAAGAATGTGTGGCTAAAAAAGTGAGCCTTTCTCAATCGACCAAGCGAGTGCCCGAGCAACAATTTCCGCCCGAGATGCCTACGATACCGCCGTGACCACAACTCATGAAATCGTGGGTGAACCAACCCTGCCCGAAGTGAAGATGCATTTGGTGGCGCCAAACGCGCCCGCCACCGCGCGCGTGACGGCCAATGAATTATGCATAAAAGGCCGCTCGAGCAGTTATGTTCGCCATGTCTCCATTGACCTTTCGGGCACGCCCATGGCGGGGCAATTTCATGCCGGCCAAAGCTTTGGCGTTGTGCCTCCGGGCAACGACTATCAAGGTCGCCCCAACAAAGTCCGTCTGTATTCCATTGCCAGTCCCACTTGGGGCGAGGACGGACACGGCCAGATTTTTGCCACCACTCCCAAGCGTCTCATCAGCGAGGAAATGATTACCAAGCCTGGAGAAACTGTGGCGCATCCGCAACTTATTTTGGGCGCGTGCAGCAATTATCTGTGCGATCTCAAACCAGGCGATGACGTTCAGGTGACGGGTCCATCTGGCAAGCGATTTCTTTTGCCCACCGATCCTTCCCAACACGATTATCTTTTCTTGGCCACTGGCACAGGCATTGCGCCTTTCCGTGGAATGCTGCAAGAATTGCTCGCGGGTCCGCCAGCGGGAAGTCCGTGGCAGAAATCATGGACGCGCTGCGGTAGCCGCATTGAATTGCTCATGGGCGCGCCGTACAACACCGATCTTTTGTATGACCAAGAAATTCAGGACCTGGCCAAGGCTCACAACAATTTCAAGTATCACCCAGTCATTAGCCGCGAGCGCCGCGCCGATGGTGGCAAGGGCGAGTACGTGCATCAATATCTGGAGCGCCAACTTGACGGGTTCAAAGACATGTTGCAAAACCCGCGCACGTTGATTTATGTTTGCGGACTTGCGGGCATGCAAATCGGCTTGTTTCGGCTGCTTGCCGCCAAGGGTTTGGCCGCCAATTATCTCACAATTGATGAGACCATTCGCGACATTCCCGCCGAGAAATGGACCGATGAGGAAATCAAGCGGCGCGTTCGCCACACGCATCGCTGCATGATTGAAGTCTATTAATCGCGCCCCCACTTTGATTGCTTGAATCGGATTCCACATCCGATTTATGATTCGCAATTATCAAGCACAAATTCTGAGATGGTTGTTGATTTGTATTTATAAATCAACAATCTTGCGGAAATTTGGAAGTACCGCGAACGATCCGCCCAAAAGCATTACTACACTGCAACCATGGAAGACACGCCTGAATTTGAATTCAGCGCCGAGCAGCTTGTGGAGCAGGCTCGCGATTTTTTTCGCAAGGGTCGCCTTGGCGAGGCCGAGGCCTGTCTTCGCAAAGCCATTGAATTGGAGCCAGAGCGCAGCGCGTGGCGTCTGAATCTTGGAGTGACGTTGCAAGCGGCCGGTCGCGGCGAAGAGGCTTTGCAATGTTTCGAAATGGCTTGTCAATGCGCGCCAAAGCATGCGGAGCCGCGCTTGGCGGCGGCCATGGCGGCGGCTGCGCTTGGGCGTTGGCCGGTGGCGTTGAAGTGGGCCGAGCAAGCCACTCTCTTTGATCCTTCGCTTGACGCTGGTTGGGGCTGCCGAGTTGAAAGTTTGCGCAGGCTTGGTCGTCGCGACGACGCAATGGTGGCATTTTATTTGGCGCAGCAAAATCTGGAAATTATGCCCGCAACATTGCAGGCCGTGGCTGAAGTGTTGGTTGAAGAAACCAAAGTTGATCGCGCCATGTGGTGTTTGCGCGAGGCCATTCGTCTTGAACCAAATCTGCCGCGCGCGCGCACCAGGCTTGCGCAGTTGCTTGGCGATGGCGGCCATGCGCACCGCGCCATTGAATTGCTTACGGAAGAATTACGTTTGCGTCCCGGCGATGTCAGCACGCTTTTGGCTTTCGGCGATGTGCTACTGCGTCAACGACGCAATCCAGAGGCCGCGGAAAAATTCCGCCGCGCCATTGAAATTGATCCCGCCAACGCGGCGGCGCGATTTCGTCTGGGGGTGTTGGCCGTCAACACCCGCCGCTTTGATGAGGCCTGCACCGAACTTGAAATGGCCATGCGTCTTGATCCGTCCAATCCATTGCCGAGGGTGGAATTGGCGCGGGCGCGGCTAGAAAATGGCGAAATTGCGGAAGCCGCGCGCTTGCTGGAAGTTCATGCGCAGCAATGTCCGCCAGAAACCAATCCACGTTTGGACAATATTGAATTCGCCGTGAACTTATCCGCGCTCATGTTGGCTGCGCAGCGCCCCGCTCTTGCGGCGCGCGCGCTCACGGCCGCCATGCGTTTTGACCGCGTTCAAAACGCCGCGCTGCCGTGGCAAAAACTGGCGCTGGCGCACTATCGCAATAATAATTTGGAGCTGGGCAATGAGGCCAGTGAAAAACTTCTGAAAATTGAATCTGGAAATTTGTGCGCGCTGCACAACCTGGCGCTTGCGTGCCTTTCGCAAGGCGATATTTCCAAAGCCATGTCATGGATTCGCTTGGGCTTAGCCGCCAAACCAAACGACGCTTCATTTCGCCGCCTTCGATGGCGCGCACGCATTTTGCGCTACCCATTGCTGGCGCGCCTGATTCGATCAACACCGAAACCGGCATAAGCTGAATTCTGCGGAAACGCCCGACATTCTTTGCGCCACACATTCGTGCAACTCGGCGCTTCTTCAAGCGCTTATGATATTGCCACAAGTTTGCGCACGCCAATAAACATCCAACCCCGCATTTTCATGCGGAGCGCGTCCAATCAAATTGGCAATTAGGCAGTGGCGTTGGTGAACGGAAGAATTGCCATGTGTCGCGCGCGCTTGATAGCTTGCGTGATCTGCTTTTGTTCCTTGGCGGAAAGACCCAGTCGTTTGCGACTTTGGATCTTGCCGTTGTTGGTCATCAGCCGGCGAAGTTCTTCGGCGTTCTTGTAATCAATGGGGCCCTTGATCGAAGCTCGACGAGGTTCCTGTCCCATTCCAAACTGTCCACTTGAATACTGACTCATAGTTATTGCGTCCTGGATCTCAAATTGCGAGAGCCCCCGACGATCGGGAGCGACGAGCCGAATAGTGTAATCAAACTCCCGTCTTTTTGTTGGCGGGGAGCGCATAAAGTGATCAATTTTTCCCCAGCCAATTTGCCCTTGTTTGATGGAAAATTCAAAGACATTTTCAAACGCGCTGCTAAAAGCAGTTCAATTTGTCATTAGCGCACGGCGCATTTGGAAAGAATAAGACGTGGCGTTCTTGGCGCGCATATTCAGCGTTGCGCGAGGCCGAGGCTGGTCGATGTTTACGCCTTGGAGCTGTGCATGTCTTTGCGCAATTGCGCCGTGGCCACGCGCACCTGGTCAACGTTCACTCCGGTGGCAAGTCCCAAACGCGCCGCAAGTTCAAGCATGTCTTCTGTTGCAACATTGCCAGGCGAACCTGGCGCAAATGGACAGCCACCAAGACCGCCGGCGCTGGAATCAAAACTGACGACGCCAAGCGCGATCGCGCGCTCGGCCACCGCAATCGCGCGGCCAGAGGTGTTGTGCAAATGCAGCGTCATGTCTTTTGGCTCCGCGACAGATTGCAGTCCATTCAACAATCGATCCATGTCGTCAGGAACCGCCGCGCCAATAGTGTCGCCCAAATCCAATTCCGTCACTCCCATTTCTAAAAGTCGCGCGCACACTTCGCGCACTTGCGCCACATCCATGATTCCGTCGTATGGACATTTCACAACACAACTCACATAGCCGCGCACCGGCAATGTGGCGGCGCGCGCGCGCGACACAACAGGACGCAACTTGTCCAAGCACTCTTGTATGGTTGCGTTCACATTGCGCTGACTAAAACTTTCACTGGCGCTCACAAACACGGAAATCTTTTCAGCGCCTGCGGCAAGTGCGCCATCCAACCCGCGCTCATTTGGAACCAGAACCGAGTACACCGTTCCCTTAGAGCGGGTAATGCCAGCCATCACTTGCGCGGCGTCGGCCAGTTGCGCAATGCGGTCGGCGCGCACAAAGCTGGT
>CAJACJ010000186.1 GCA_903938205.1 uncultured bacterium | reverse complement strand
GAATTTTCTGCCAACGTGAATTGCCGCGTTACGCGCAACACCACGTTGCCATTTTCTCCAACCACTTCGGTTTCAAACACGCCAGGAGATCGCTCGGCCCACACTGGTCCGTACAAGCTTGCGGTGCCTCCATCTATCTCCACGCAGCGCGCGCTAAACAGAGGGACTTGATAGCCCTGCAATGTTTGCACGGTCTGCAATTCATAACGCTGAGAAATCTCTGGAAGCGTGGGCAACGTCTTTTCGCCGCGGGCAAGCGCCTCTTGGTATTTGCGCGACTCCTGCGCCGCCACCGCGTCGTTCCAAAAGTCGCTGAAAATAATTCTGGAAAATCCAGCGCTGATTGGAGAGAACTCAATTTGATATTTGAACTTGGTTGGATCAAGTGAACCCAACGTCGCCAGTGTTGTGGGCGCCGTGGTTCCAGATGGCAAACGCGCGGTGAACTTTTGCGTTGTGACCGCGGTTGTCGCGGGAGTTGCCACGGTTGCGGCAGCAACGGCCGTGGCTGTTGTGTTTGTTGGCGCGGCGGCGGAATTCGCCGTGGTTGCGCCAGGCGTTGGTGTTGTTGCAACAGAAGCGCCAGCAACATCCTTGGAAACCTGCGCCGCGGTTGGCAGCGCTGGATCAATGCCGCCATTTTTCTTGGCGCCCGGCCCCCAAATGGCGGTGGCAATGACGCCCGCAGTGGCCAAAATGGTTGCAAGAGTTAAAGGCAAACGAAGTTTTTTCTTCTGGTCACTCAAATCATTAACGCCCTTCAAGCAATCGATCACCAAGCCAATTTGTCAATTTTGGAATGGCGTGAATTTTATCCACGACAGGTTGAATTGGATATTCCAGTCGATAGAAGTGCGCGCGTTGCGCGGTTAAATCATCACCTGTTTCCAAAATCATATAGGAAGAGCGCGGATCTGAATCACGCGGTTGCCCAACTGAACCAGGATTTAAAATAGCCTTTTGGCCTTCGACAAATTCAAACACGCCGTTCAATTCGCCAGGTTTAAAGAAGTCCCTATCACCCACAAACACGCCCGGAACATGCGTGTGACCAACTAAACAAAATTTTTGAATGCGCTCAAAAATAGAGATCATTTTTTGCGGGCTATTTTCCGCGTCCTCTGGAAACATGTATTCATTAATGGGGCGGCGCGGTGAACCGTGCACGCAAAGAAACGGACCCATTGCAACACGCACCCGCAGCTTGCCAAGAAATTCCCATCGCTTCACGGCCGCTTCGCGATCGCGTTTAGTCTCTTCCTCAAATTGTTCGCGCGTCCAAAACGCCGCCTCTTCCGCGGCCTTGTTGAAATTAGTTGGCTCATACAACACGGCAAAATCGTGATTGCCCATCAGGCTCCACTCGCAGCGCTTGGCAACCAAATCCACGCACGCCACCGGATCGGGACCGTATCCAATAATGTCGCCCAGCGAAATAATTTTGTCTACGCCCTTGCTGTCAATATCCGCCAGCACTGTTTGCAGTGCCTCTAGGTTTCCATGAATGTCGCTAATGATGCCTATGCGCATGTTATTTCCAAGGGGCACGAATGTTACGGCTTGGCGCCGAATGCGTCAAAAACACATTTCAATTATTGCTGTTTGCGCCGCAATTTGCGCTACAAAGCTTTGTCCGCGGCGATTTGTGCAAACTTTTGAACAGTTTGAATCAACGCCTTGCTATTGATTGGCTTGGTGAGATAGTCGTCGCAACCCGCCTGTGTGCAACGCTCGCGATCACCCGTCATGGCGTGCGCGGTAATAGCCACAATCGCCCCGCGCCAACCGAGCTCTCTTAATTTTAAAGTGGCTTCATACCCATCCATGATTGGCATCTGCATGTCCATTAAAATCACGTCTGGCGCACTCGATTGTTTTTGCGCCGCAACAGCAAGGTCGACCGCCTCAAGTCCATTGTTGGCCACAATCACTTTCATGCCGGCTCGCGAAAGATGATGAACAATTAATCGTTGATTGTCCTCGCCGTCTTCCGCGACAAGCACGGTAATTTCTTTTTTGGATTGCTTTGGATTATTGCTCGCCGCGCCATTTTTTAATTTCAAATTCACTTTTTCATGCGGGTATGGTGGCAATATTGAAACCATTTCATGCGGGCCGGCATTTCCAATTCCAATCTCAACTGTGAACACGCTTCCAAGCCCCACTTCGCTGGTGCTTGTGATATTGCCGCCAAGCATGCGCGAGAAATGGCGACTAATAGTCAGCCCAAGACCGGTTCCACCAAAGCGCCGCGTGGTTGATGGGTCCGCCTGTGTGAATCGTTGAAACAATCTGTTTCGTTGCGCATCATTAATTCCAATTCCGGTATCCATCACCTGAATCCGAAGACGAATATCCGCGGGCGGCGCGTCACTGCTGTCTTGATCAATGCGGGGTTCAAGTTTTTCTTTGTTGAGATCAACCACAACTTTCACTCCGCCGTGCTCGGTGAACTTAATTGCGTTGCCAATAAGATTGATCAAAATCTGCCGCAAGCGCGTTGGATCCGTTTCAATAATTTCAGGAACCGGCGCCTTCAACTCCATAAATAATTCAAGTCCGCTGGCAATCGCTTGTGCCTGCATGAACGCGACCACATCTTGAATAATGTTCAAAGGAGCGCAGGGAACAATTTCAACACCCATTCCTCCCGCTTCAATTTTTGACAAATCTAAAATGTCATTGATGATGGTGAGAAGATCCTCGCTACTTCTTCGAATGGCCCCGACGGCGAAAGATTGATCAGCCGGATTCGCCTGCTCCTCCGAAAGCACTTCCGCAAATCCAAGAATGGCCGTCATGGGTGTGCGAATTTCGTGGCTCATGTTGGCCAGAAACAAGCTCATGCTTGTGGCTGCCGCCTCGGCTTTTTCTCGCGCGCGCTGCAAATCCTCGTTTTGATTTTGCAAATCAGCTTTGGCTTTTTCAAGCTCCCGCGAACTTTTACTTTGATCATGCAGCGCCGCGGCAAGTTGATCGCTGGCCGAAGCCGCCAAGCGATCGCGGCCGGCGGAAAGAGGCCACTCGGTCAGCGTTCCCATCATCACGCTTGATTGTCCATCCTCGATAACGGTGCGACCACGCACGCGAACCCAGCGCCACCTTGCCTCATTGGTTCGCATTTTAAATTCCAAATCAAATTCAGATTTGCCGTCCAGGTGCGTGGCGACGGCGTGATGCACGCGGCTCAGGTCTTCTGGATGCACGTGGCTTGCGAAACTTTCAAATCGGTCCGGAAATTGTTCGTGACTCAATCCCAAAATTTTTCGAAACGTGCTGGAGTACCACGCGGAACCGTCGTCTAAATTCCAAAGCCATGCGCCGTGACCCGCGGCCTCCAGGGCCTTGGCCAATCGATCTTGTGGATCAGGATTTTCCGCGCTTGTTGGTTTTTTGCTCATTCATCGCCGCCTTCTCATTGTGAAATTACAGCTCGGAAAGTTTTGGAAAACCTTCCTTCCCAACAACCCAAGCATCGCTACGATAACTTCTCATACAAAATGCGTTTCGTTTACTGGATGTCCCAGAAAATAGAAATGTTCGGATTCATTCGACCTGGAGATTGCAGTTATGGCCCTAAAGCGCTTTGATCTAGTGGTGATTGGTGGCGGTCCTGGTGGTTATGTCGGCGCCATTCGCGCCGCGCAAATGGGTTTAAAAGTTGCGTGTATCGAGCGCGACAAACTTGGTGGCGTCTGCCTGAATTGGGGATGCATTCCAACCAAGGCGCTGCTGCACAACGCGGAACTTTATCGCGAGGCCATTACACACGGAGCCGAGTGGGGTTTTCAATTCAAGCCCGCTGATGTCGCCGTGGATTGGACCAAAGTTGTTGGTCGAAGCCGCAACATCACGGGTCAGTTGAATTCTGGAATCGCGTTCTTGTTCAAGAAAAATAAAATTGAGCACATTGTGGGGCACGCAAAAATTCTCGCGGGCAAAGTTGGCGGCGCACCATGCAAAATTCTGGTGGGCAAGGCCACGGGCGCGTACTACGGTGGCTCTGGCGATGCGACTGGTGAAACAATCGAGGCCGACCGCATTCTTATTTCAACCGGCGCGCAACCAGTGCAACTTCCCTTCGCGCCCAACGATGGCAAGATTGTCATCTCCAGTTATGAAGCCATGAATTTGCCTAAGAAACCCGCGTCAATGGTGATTATTGGTTCGGGCGCAATTGGCATGGAGTTCGCCTATTTCTACAACTCGTTTAGCACCAAGGTCACCGTGATTGAAATGCAAGACCGCATTCTTCCGGTTGAAGATGACGACATTTGCGCGGCCGCGCAAAAATCTTTTGAGAAGCAAGGCATTCAGTTTCTCACAGGTCACAAAGCGGCTTCCGTTGATAAGAGCGCAAGTGGCGCCAAGGTCACCGTTGAAAGCGTGAAGGACGGCAGCAAAAAAGTTCTGGAGTGCGAGGTGGTTCTTGTTGCCGCCGGCGTGCGCGCGCGTGTTGAAGGTTTGTGCGACGCGTCGCTTGGTTTGAAAATGTGGGACACGGGTCCAGCTCGTGGACATATATGGACGGACTACACGGAAAAATCCGAGCCGACCTATCAAACAAATTTGCCT
>CAJACJ010000185.1 GCA_903938205.1 uncultured bacterium | reverse complement strand
CGCATAAACGCTTTCAAAACGAACTTGATCATTGCCTTTTCCCGTGCAACCGTGAGCCACGGCGTCGCATTTTTCTTCCAAAGCGCACATGACCTGCGCTTGCGCAATGCAAGGGCGAGCAATGCTGGTGCCAAGTAGGTAGCGGCCTTCGTAGACGGCGCCGGACATGACCATTGGAAATACAAAGTCGGTCAAGAACGATTGCTTCAAATCTTTGATCACGCACAAGCACGCGCCGGAGTCCGCTGCTTTCTTTTCAATGCCAACAAGTTCTTGCGCGCCTTGGCCAACATCAGCCACGCATGCAACCACTTCGCAGTCGTACGTTTCGCGCAGCCAAGGAATCACACAGCTTGTGTCAAGGCCACCCGAGTACGCCACGCATACGCGCTTCGGTTTCTTGGAGTGTGTTGGCGCAGAAGCGGTGGGGGCGGGAGGATTATTTTTGGTTGTGGTTGTCATGAGTGGCTCCGAGTTATGTGAGAGGTGCGAGTTGTATTTTTGCCCAAAGAGTCTTGGGTTGGTGTTGTGAGAAGATTCAGAAGCAGTGCATTTTGAATGTGCATTCTATTTTCGGCCTGATCAAAGACCACGCTTTGTGGACCGTCAATGACGGCGTCGACTACTTCATGACCACGGTGCGCTGGAAGGCAGTGCATGAAATATGCGTCTGATCCAGCCGTGGCCATAATGTCAGGAGTGATAGAATATGGCTTGAAAATGGCTTCTTTTGTAGCGGTTTCATTTTGACCCATGCTGGTCCAGGTGTCCGTGTAAACGGCGAAAGAGCCTTGAATGCGTTTGATGTCATTGGTGTATTGCAGTGTTGCGCCGGTGCGACAGGCGCGGGCTTGGCAATCGCGAACAATGTCCGCGGAAGGGGCGAAGCCTTCGGGCGTGACCACGATCATGGAGGCGCCCAATGTCGCGGTGATTTCCATCAGCGAGTGACAGACGTTGTTGCCATCGCCCACCCACGCCAGCTGATGTTGGCGGCAATCAAATCCAAGTTCCACCAATGTCATGTAGTCCGCAAGCGCTTGGCATGGATGATGAATGTCGGAAAGCGCGTTGATGATTGGAATTGTCGCATTTGCGGCAAGGGCGGTGATGGTATCTTGGCTCATGGTGCGCGCGACAATGCAGTCGCACCAGCGCTCAAGGTTGCGGCTGTAATCGGCGATGGTTTCGCGCTCGCCAATGCGCAACTTTTCATGATCCAAGTAGACGGCATGTCCACCCATGCGGGCAAAGCCAATATCAAAACTGACGCGCGTGCGTAGCGACGGTTTTTCAAACAGCATGACAAGTGAGCGTTGCGCAAAGTGATCCTTGTATGGGCGGATGTCGGCTTTCAGGGCGCGTCCAAGTTCAATCAAAGGCATGATTTCATGTGAACTCAAATCCATAATGCGTGTGAGATCTTTTGTTGCCAGGCGTGTGTGCGGATGAATCATGAAATGGCTCCAATGCGGGAGGCGACGTTCGTCATCAGGCGTGTGAGAAAGATGAAAAAAATGGCAAATTCAAGGCGAAATATAGTGGTGAGCATGGCGGACATTTCAGGAATTGCACGCCTGTTGCAATGGAAGAAATAGGGTTCCTGAGAAGTTTTCGCTGCCTGCATTATTCAGGGTTTGCAATACATTCGCGTCATTCCAGCCTGCAACCAAAGTCGCAACTCCGGCTTGTTCACTGGCCTCTAGCGCTCCGCGAACTTTGGCGATCATGCCGCCAGTAATCACGCCGCTTTGTGTGAGGCGCTCAACGCCGGCGCGATCGAGTGAGGAAATAATATTGCCATCATTGTCTTTCACGCCCGCAACATCAGTGAGCAATACAAGTTGACGTGCCGAGACCAACCGCGCGATGGCTGCAGCGGCTTCATCGGCGTTGATATTCAAAAGTTGGCCCGCAGAATCCATACCGATGCTAGAGAATATGGGCGTGCAACCATTGTGAAGAAGTGTTTGAATGAGAGAGGAATCGCCGCCAGTGATTTCGCCAACACGGCCTGCATCAAAGCCAAATTTTTGAGTCTTGCGCGCGGTGGTGGTGGCGCCATCAGCCAACGTAAGACCAACTGCGTTCACGCCGCGCGACTGCAGCAATCCAACAAGTCGCGCGTTCATTTGCCCAGCGAGTACGCCGGCAATTTCCTGCATATGTTCCGCTGGTGTAATGCGAATGCCATCACGTTTTTCACTTTTGAAACCAAGCAATTCCAAATGTCGATCGACGGGTTTTCCGCCGCCATGCACAAGCACAACGTTTTGATTGTGTTGAATGAACTGCGCAAGCGCCACAAAGAACGAAGCGTTGGCGGATGGATCATCTAGCAATGCACCGCCCAACTTGATGACAATGGGTGCAATTCGCAGTGGTTTTGGCTCTGTGCCCAAGTGGATGGTTGAATTCACGACAGCACTCCTTGCGTGTTGTTTGGAAGCAGTCCCATGGTTTCCACAAAACCCATCCGTATATTCATGCATTGAATGGCCTGGCCCGCCGCGCCCTTGACCAAGTTATCAATGGACGACGCAATGACCAAGTGGTTGTGCGTGGCGTCAACCATGAGTGAAATGTCGCAGTAGTTGGTTCGCTCCACCGCGGCGATGGAACTCCAAGAGCCAGCTGAAAGCAATCGAACAAATGGTTCGCTTTCATATTGGGCCGTGAGCGTGTCGCGGACAACGGCCTCGCTTACGCCTGGTGCAAGTTCCGCGTGAATGGTGCTGACAATGCCGCGGTCAAGCGGAAGCAAATGTGGCGTGAACAAGATATCCAGTTGCGTTTCTTGGCTCATCTCTGGCTGATGTCTGTGTCGAAGCGGGCTGTATGGTTGAAAGCTGACTTCACAAAATAAATTTTTGGTAGTGGCGCCACGGCCTGCGCCGCTGACGCCGCTTACGGAATCCACTATCACAGGGCGTGACACATTAAGAAGTTCCGCATTCAT
>CAJACJ010000184.1 GCA_903938205.1 uncultured bacterium | reverse complement strand
GCGCAACATGTCAAGCAAGGGAACTTGGCTCACGGCGGCGGCGAACAATTCGGGTCGTTGCGTGATTGCAACACCTGTAAGTAATCCACCGTTGCTGCCGCCTTGAATTGCCAAGTGCGAAGAGTCGGTCCATTTATTTGCGATCAACCACTCGGCGCAGGCGTAGAAGTCATCAAAAACATTTTGCTTGTTGCCAAGCATGCCGGCTTCGTGCCAACTCTCTCCGTACTCGCCACCGCCGCGTAAATTGGCAACCGCATAAATGCCTCCAGCTTCAATCCACGGAATAATGGTGGGGTTAAAGCCTGGTTCCAAACTGACGTTAAACCCGCCATATCCATACAAAAGCGTGGGGCAGGCGCCAGCGGGTGAAAGACTTTTCTTGCGCACCATGAACAGCGGAATCATGGTTCCATCCTTGCTGGCTACACGCACGCGCTCCACCATGAACTTGGAAAGATCAACTGGAATGTTGGGCTTCCACCATGTGGAAAGTTTTGGCTGCGAAAGATTTTCAATTCGGTAAATCGTCCGCGGCTCGTCGTAGCTGGTGTAGCTCAGGTACGCATCGGAGTGCTCCTCATCTGTGCTTATGCTGGCGCTACCTAAACCAGGTAGCGGGATTTCACCAAGCGACTTGCCAGTGAAATCAAATCGCTCAAGCCGCGAGCACACATGCTTGGTGTAACTACCAATCATTTCGTCCAGTGAAAAACTGACGCCCTCAAGAACTTCATCCTTGCGCTCTGGAATAATCACTTTCCAATTGGCTTGCTCCGTGTGGTTCAAGTTCACCGCCATCAATGTTGCGTTGGATGCGTTGAGCGTGGTTTGCATGAACATAATGTCGCCGCGCACTTCCACGGGCGAAAATTTAGCCGCAAGGCCAACTGCCACGGGGACAATTTTTAGGTCTTTTTTGCCGCTTTGCATCCAGTTTTGAAAATTCGCAACGGACAAATCGTTGGCTTGCCAACCATGGCTGTATCCCAGCATCAACCACTTGCCGTCGCGGCTGAGACCACCAAATGGCACATCACTTGGCGTGGTCTGCTTCAGCAAAATCGCGTCGCTTTCAACAGGTTGACCCAATGTGTGAAAGCGCACTTCGCGGCTGTAGGGATCTTTCGCGTCGCGCAACGACGAATACAGAATGCCATCGCCCTTGGGGGTCCAGGATTCAAAACTGACTTTGCCAGTGATCACATCAGGCAACGCCGCGCCAGTGGCCACATCAATCACGCGCAACTCGCTCATCTCGCTACCAGACATGCTGCTGCCGTATGCCAACAATTTTCCATCTTGAGTTGGACGCCACCAATCAAGCGACAACAAACCTTTTTCGTTCATCTTATTTGGGTCAAGTAGCACACGCGGCGTTGCAGTTGCGGAGGCGCGTGTCATCAGCACGCTTTGATTTTGATCGCCACTGCGCTCGCCATAGAAAATGTTCGAGCCAGCCATCACTGGCGTACCCATGCCAGGCAATTTCATCAGCGGCTCCAGTTGCGCGGCGATTGCGGCGCGGCAGGGCAGGGCGTCCAGCGCTGCGCGCGTGCGATCAAGTTGCAATGTGGTCCAGTCACGCACTGCGGGCGAATCATTTTCAAGCGACTCCAGCCAGCGGTTTTCATCTGTGAATTGCTCACCTTGCACGGTTTCCACAACTGGCGCCATGGTGGGCGCTTGTGCTTGCTCCGGTGGCGCGACAAATGCCAGCGTGCTGAGACAAATGTTTGCGGAAATAAGTTGACCAACGAGTTGAGTGGCAATGGTTGAAAGCATGCGGCAATGATAGTGCGATGTTGCGCGCTCGCGGTGCTTGGAATGGCGGGGTTGCAATAGAGCGCAAAGAAGTCGCGGGTCTGTTGAAGACAGTTGCACACAACTTGCGCCGCGGAATATTTAACTCGCTACGCGCATGTTTAGCCCGCCACGCGCATGCGAATTGTCTCTGGCAGTGTTCGCAACGCATTCATAATGTTGGCGTCTTGAAATGCGTCCACATCCAAAATCACATACGACGTGTTTTGATCGCTTTGCAAATGTTCCGCGTTAATGTTCACGCCCGCATTGGCAAGCAACGTGTGCATTTTACTCAACACGCCAGGCACGTTTTGATGCACATGCAAAATGCGAACTTGACCGCTGCGCACATTTGGAAGATCAACCGCAGGAAAATTCACACTGGTCGCGGTGCAGCCCTGCGTCCAGAAGCGCGCAAGTTTTTCAGCCACATCAATCGCAATGGCCTCTTGCGCTTCCTCGGTGCTGCCGCCAATGTGTGGCGTAAGAATGACATTGGGCAATCCCGCCAGCGGCGTGGAAAACCCATCGCCATTTTCTGCGGGTTCCTCTGGAAAAACATCAACCGCTGCGCCGCCAACATGGCCACTTTTCAAGGATACCGCCAGCGCCACAAGGTCCACCACTTTGCCGCGGCTGTTGTTCACCAACATGGCGCCGGGTTTCATGTTTTGCAATTGCGCCGCGCCAATTAAATTGCGCGTGGTGGCCATGTCGGGCACATGCAGCGACACAAAATCCGAAGCGGCCAGCACCGCGTCCATGTTCGCCAGGGAGTGCGCGTTGCCCAGCGCCAACTTGCGCGCGGTATCAAAGAACACCACGCGCATTCCCAATGATTCCGCAAGCACGCTGAGCTGGCTTCCAATGTGTCCGTACCCAATAATGCCAAGCGTGCGCCCGCGCACCTCGCGAGAATTTTTGGAACTTTTGTCCCAGCGCCCCACATGCAATTGCGAACTTTTCTGAAACAACGCGCGCGACAGACAAATAATTTCCGCCAATGTCATTTCAGCAACGCTGCGAGTGTTGGAAAATGGCGCGTTGAAAATTGGAATACCCAACGCCGCCGCTGAGGCATCCACTTGATCCGTTCCAATGCAGAAACATCCAATGGCCGCAAGCGCCGGCGCGTCGCGCAGCAATTGCGCGGAAATTTTTGTCTTGCTGCGCACACCAATAAGAGTGGATGATTTGGCAAGCTCCGCCAATTCCTGCGCCGAAGGACTGTGTTTGAGCGAATCCACTCTGAATCCATGCTCTTGCAAAATAGTCGCCGCCACAGGGTGAACCGCCTCGAACAGGGCCACAAGCGGCTTGCTTGTTTGGTTGGCCTGATTCAATTTTACATCCCACCACATCGGGCAAGTCGCTCATGCCCGCGGTCAAATCTTCGCAACCATTCGCGGTCACCATGACATCGGCCTCATAGTGCACGCTTAAACTTCCGTCAGCGGTATAAATTGGCCACGCGCTTCCGTTGGAGCGAACTTCATTGGTGCCCAAAGAAATCATGGGCTCAACCGCAAGCAACATGCCGGGCTCGAAAGTTTTCCACGCTTCATTCCACTCGCCTGGATACGTTGGAGCGGTGTTAGAAATGTAAGGCGATTCATGCAGCGATCGACCAATGCCGTGGCCGCCCAATCCACGCACTAAATAAAATCCACTTTCTTTTTCCACATATCCCTGCACGGCTTTGGCCCATTCAATCAACGGGCGGCCCGGTCGAATAGCGGCGATACCGCGGCGCAAACTTTCACGGCCACACTTCTGCAATCGCAAACCCATTTCGGTGGCGGAGCCAATGGAGTAGGTCCACGCGGCGTCGCCAATAAATCCGCGGTGCTTCACGCCAATATCCAGCGCCAATAAATCGCCTTCTTTCAGCGGTTCCACAACGGAATCGTGCTCGCCGTGAACCACCATGTCATTCAAACTCAGGCACGTGTGGCTTTTAAACGGCGGGTGCCCGCGCACTTTGTAGCCCTTGAAAGCGCTTTCGCATTTCAACTCCTTGAACACATCAACGCAAAACGAATCCACCTCCGCCAGCGTTAAGCCAACGCGCAACCATTGCGCAAGTCGTCGATGTGTCTCAACAACACATTGCGCGGCGGCGCGCGCGTCGGAAATATCTCGTGGAGAAGTTGCGAGCATGAAGCGCAAGATACTAGCGCCCACGCACTTCCAAGCGAGCCTAGACAATAAAAAGCCCCCAAGGTTTGAAGCTTAGGGGCTGGGAATTTATCGCCGCGTGCGTTTTACACGGCGATGTAAGCGATTTTTATTTCAAGTGAAGTGACCGAGTGAAAGTGTCAGTGAAACTGACTTATCTCATATGGCCTCGCTGCATGCGGGTAAGGCACGCGGCGAAAGCCGAAGGAGATTTACAAGTTAGTTGCGTCGACGGCGGCTGGCCACAAGACCAGCAAGACCGATCAAAGCAGCCGCGCCTGGTGCGGGGACAGCAGAGAAACTTGCCATGGGAGCGTTTAGAGCTTTTCCGCTCAGAGTGGTCCCGGTTTCAGCCATACTAAATGTTCCAACGGTCGATGGAGAGTAATAAGAGCCATACTGACCATTCAAATTGTTGGCCGCATTTATAAATTTAGTCAACAGATCGGTAGAACCGACGGTCACGCCGCCATTCGCTGGGGCATAAGAGCTTGACTGGTTGTAACACACATTCAGCTGGTTGTAGGGGCCGTTGGCTCCAGTCGGACTGGCTCCGTAGTTCTGCGTGTTGAATGCCAATCCCCAAACGATTGATTCAGGAAGCGTGATACCAAGTCCAGAGAGATCAAATGTAATGTTCTGAGCAATGCCGTTTGCTGACGCCCAAACAGTGGGGCGGTACTGGATGTATTTGTCTTGGGTTACGCTTCCGATTAATGAACCAGGCGTACTGCCAGTACCAGCGTTATAGATATTGAACGTGAAGCTCTGGGTATACCCAGCTCCAGCGTAAGCCCCAGTGCCGTAGTACTGTCCACCGACATTCCAGTCTTCATATCTACCCCACATGGACATGGTGACTGATGCAGAACTCAACTGACGCGCTGATCCTCCAAAGCTGACGCGGTCACCAAACTCACTGACCTGCTGAGCTTGATACGGTTGGCTTGTGTAGTTCGCAGCCAAGGTTCCTGCTGGAATGCTGTTGTAGATCACCTCAGCAGCGGATGAGGTCGCGGCGGTGAATGCCATCACGGATGTAGCAAACGAAACTGTGAGCTGTGTATGTCGCATAG
>CAJACJ010000183.1 GCA_903938205.1 uncultured bacterium | reverse complement strand
GGTGGCGGCATCAAGTGGATCACCAACGTGCAACGCTTGCGCGCGTTTGACGAGCGCGGGAACAAATGTGTTCCACGCCGCGTGTTGAATCAGAATGCGCGAACTGCAATGACACACTTGTCCTTGATTTGTGAATGTGGATTTGATCACGCCATCAAGCGTGGCGTTGAGTTGATCGGGAGTTGCCGCGTCCGCGAAAATGATCGCGGGAGTCTTTCCGCCAAGTTCAAGCGCCACTCGTTTGAATGTTGGCGCGGCGGCAAGCGCAATTGATTGACCCGTGACGGTGCCGCCAGTGAAAGTGATGCAAGCAACTTGTGGGTGCGACACAAGCGCGGCGCCCGCCGTATGCCCACGGCCGTGAAGAATGTTCAATACGCCAGCTGGAAAACCAGCTTCAGCCACGCGTTCGGCAAGCATGTGCGCGGTGAGCGGCGTGACTTCGCTTGGCTTGACCACAACTGTGCAACCCGCGGCAAGCGCTGGCGCAATTTTCCAAGTGAACAAATACAGCGGCAAATTCCAGGGTGAAATGCACGCGGCCACTCCAAGCGCGCGGCGATGAATTTTGGAAATGCTGGTTTCATTTTCAAATGTTTCCGTGTCGCTGTGCGCAATCGCATCCGCGAAGAAGCGCACGTTTGAAATGGCGCGCGCAATGTCCACGCTGCGGGCAAGCGACAGTGGCTTCCCAGTGTTGTCGCTTTCCACGCGCGCAAAATCCTCGGCGTCGCGTTGAATCAGGTCCGCAAGTTTGTGCATCGGCGCGGCGCGTTGCGCGGGGGTAAGCGCGCTCCACATCGGAAATGCTTTCGCCGCGGCGGCGACCGCGTGGTCAATGTCGGCGGGGGCGCTGTCAGGAATTACACCCATGACTTCGCCAGTTGCTGGATTGATCACGTCAATCATGGCGCCGCTGTGCGGCGCACAAAAATTTCCGTCAATAAAGTTGTGAGCGCGTATCAAAAGGCGCTCCAAATGCGCTGCGCCATTGTGTTGCGTTGTGCAAAATTAAATGTAGGCATCATTCCCTTCTCATTGCGGCCCGCAGGGATAAAATGAAAAATCCACCAAAGATAAGCACAACGAAATAACTTTCATCGAGAGCAGCCCGAAGTCCCAAAAAGATGCAACACAGGAAGCCAATCGCAAGGCGAATACGGATTGCGTCTTGCTTATGCGATTTCTGCAGCGCGTCAGCGTAGGGAATGGTGCTGAAGCTCACCATGTCGTAGCGGGGGATAAAAAACTTCGGCGCCACGCCGTGTAGAAAGTGTTCCAGTTTCTTTTTCCACTTAAAGGCGCGCGACGCGGTCTTGTCGCGCATTTCCACAAAATTAGTCAGCGCCATTTCCGCGATCGCGTCGGCGTTGCGCTTGCGGTCCAACTCATACGCGGAAATTGCCGCGGCAATATTGTCGCCGTGTGTGGCAAGCGCGTCGGTCAATGATTCGCAATCTTCAAAGCTGGCGTTGGCGCCTTGGCCAAAGAATGGAACAATGGCGTG
>CAJACJ010000182.1 GCA_903938205.1 uncultured bacterium | reverse complement strand
CATCACCATTCACGGAATTGTGTCGCTCAATACATCGGTGCTTGCAGATGGAACCGTCGCGCTGAATCTTGGATGGGGCTCGCTTGGTTTCATCACCACGCTTTTGGTGGCGGGCGTGTGCGCCATGGCCATGCGACTTCTTCTGCAGCGCGAAAGTTGGAATGATGGCCGCATCATTGTGTCGCTGATTGGAACGCTGGCGTTGATCGCTGGCGTGGCCACTGTTCTAGATGGTTCGCCCATGTTCGGCGCGTGCGCGCTTGGCGTAATGATTGCCAACATGCGCAGTGGAGCCATGCGCAAACTTGAGCGTGTGATCACCGGCAGTGAAACCGCGGTCGCCAGTATATTTTTTCTTCTTGCCGGCGCAATGGTCAATCCAATTGTCGCGTGGTGGCCATGGATTATTGCCGTGATTATGCTGGCGTTTCGAGTTGTATTTAAAGTTCCAGTTACGCGCATTTTCAGCGGCAACATGTGGATTGAACGCGGCGCGGACTCCGTTCACTTTGCAACCATTCGACAAGCGCCCATCGCAATTCCACTTGCCATTGCGTCGCTGCTTGAACGCACCGACTCCGTGCAAAGCGCAATGCTTCTGGTGCTGGCCATTATTGGCGTGATGAGCAATGTCATTCCTTTATTGTGGAAGCGCCAATCATGAAGCGCACGCTCACACTTATTTTGACATTGCTCGCCACCATTTGCGCGGTTGCTGCGTTGCGCTTGTCACATGTGAATTTGGAAAATGTCCGCACGCTTGATGTCTTTGGCGAGTTGAGTTTGCAAATTCCACCTGGACTGCACTACGCGGCGCTCTCAATGGGATTGTTGGTCATGGGCGGATTTCTCGCGGGCGAATTGGCGGCGTCCATTGCGCTGCCACGAGTGACGGCGTATTTATTTTTTGGAATCGCGGTTGGTCCGTCGCTGGCGGCATGGTTGCCAAAAGGATTTCCAACCTTGGTTCCACAAGTCGAGTTGAACTACTTGGAATTTGTGCAAGCGCTCGCGGTCAGCCTGATTGGTCTTATTGCCGGCAGCGAATTAAAAATTCCATTCTTGCGAACGGCGGGCACGCGCATTTGTAAAATGCTCGCCTTTGAATCCGCTGGCGTTGCGGTGTTCGTATGTGTGCTGTTCATCGCAGTTGCTGGCGTAGTTCCATTATTGTCGGAGCGCGCGCCCGCAGAGCGATGGTTTCTGATCGCAGTGTTGACGGCGTTGATTAGCGCAAGCAGTCCCGCGGTTGTCGTAGCCATTCTGCGCGAGACAAAAGCGAGCGGGCCATTTGCGCAAACGGGTTTGGCCATGGTTGTTCTGAAAGATCTTGTGTTGGTTGTGGTCATCAGCGCGTTGCTTGCGACGTGGACATCAATCCAATCTCAATCGGGTGGATGGAACGCGGCGCTTGGAATTTCTTGGCATCTTGCGGGATCACTTCTTGTGGGATTGATCTTCGCGATGGTGCTGGGCGTCATCGCCAAGCGCACGCGCTTTCGCCTTGACATGGTCATGGTCATCGCGGGTTTCGCCATTGCGTTGTCGGGCAGGCTGTTGAATATCGCGCCGCTTCTTGCGGGAATTACCGCTGGATTTGCGCTGACCAATTTGTCACCTAATACGTCGCGTCGACTCTTTTCTTCCATTGATAATGTGTTGCCAACCACCTATGTGATTTTCTTCGCTACCACCGGCGCAAAAATTTCGCTGGACTCATTGATGATCATTTGGCCATTGGCGCTGGGCGTGTGTGCGGTTCGCTTTGTCGGTTGTTGGAGCGGACTGCGCATTGGGTGCCGTGTCGCGCGCGCTTCCGACTTGGAACGAAAGTGGCTGTGGACCGCAATGGTGTCGCAAGCGGGCGTCAGCATTGCGCTGGCATCGGAAATTCACCGCGTGTTCGCGCAACAAGAGTGGGCCACGCAGTTACAAAGTTTCATGCTGGCCACCATTGTCATCAATGAAGTGTTTGGTCCACCATTGATGCGTCTGGGCGTTATGCGCAGCGGGGAAGCGCGCGCATAGCCATCGTGAATAGCAAGCTCACGCGTCACGCGACGTAATGCAAACAAGAATCACGTGGGTTTCAATCCGAGCTGAATTCACCGCGCCTTGCGGTGAATTCAAAAGAAGAACTAGTCGTCTTTCTCAACTTTCTTCGTGGTGGCGGCAGGACTAGTTTGTCCCGCTAGCGCCGTGTCGCGAAAATCCACACGCCTAATTTTGCCGCCAGAGTCGGCGATCCATACCGCGGCGCTAACCGCGCACATACATGCCAGCGCAACAACCACTGAGGCCATGCGTCCAAATTCAAATTTCCAAAGAGTCAATCCCAAACCAATTGTTGCAAGAGCCGCCGCGGCATAAATCGCTTTGGACCACGTTTCCGCGCGTTCCTCGTGCGTTTCCAAAACCGCGCCAACATTCGCGTCTAGAAATGGGCGAATCACACCCTCTTCATATCGCTCGGAGGCCTCCTCGCCGGTGCTCATGACAAGCAGCGTGGTCCAGCCGCACACCGCGGCAATCACCAAGCCCACAACCAGCGTTGATTTACTTTTGAAAATAATTCCAACCAGAATTGGAAATATGGCGCAGGCAATTCCAATGATTGGAAAATGATTCAGGGCAAGATGAAGATGTTCTGGTGTCATGTGAATTCTCCGGAAATGTTTTTGTAACTTTCCAAAGAGTATCACTTCACTAGCGATGTATGAAAGCAATTACGGAGTTATTGTCGGCATTTCGCAACCGCAGCGTCAATCTCACTCAACGCGTCGCCAACGCGGTTCATGTCTAGCGCAATGTCGCGCATGGTGGGGGGATTTAGTTTGTTCATAAACTTTTGCACGTGCTGTTGCTTTTGAATTTTTGAAAGAGGTTCAGGTTTCACTTCCGAATCCGCTTTCTCTCGGTCCTTCGCAACTTGTATCTGTCTCACTTCCCACGCGTCGGCGATTTCTTTCACGCTGTCAGGTTTGAATAGATCATCCATGCTCACCAATGTTCCATCGGGACTGGCGGCGGGTTTCTCGCTTGAGCGATACACAATGTCAACGGCAAAAAGCCACGGCGGCGATTTTTGTGCAAATGCCTTGGTGAGTTCTTCCAGCACATCATCATTGCTTGCAAAGTCGTTGCGTAGATAGTTGGGCAACTCCGCACGCATTTTCTTTTGCGCCGCACGAAACCCAAACGCATCGCTGCGGGGAATTGTGGCAATGGCCAGATCAAGTTTGCCGCGCAGTTCATCGGTGACTCCGCGACGAATGGCAAAGTGGCCAACCGCCACGGCAATTTCCTCCGCAATACTTTGGCTGGCAAGCGCGTGCGTGAATGTGGGATCGCTTGTCAGCGCGTTGCTGGCGGCGATCGCCATGCAAATCAGT
>CAJACJ010000181.1 GCA_903938205.1 uncultured bacterium | reverse complement strand
GGCACCAACAAACGCGGCACGCCCGGGCATTGGCAGTCTTTTTTCTCGATCATGACTGCCACTGCGCCCGCTTTTTTGGCGGCATCCACAAATGCGTGACCATCTGTTTTTTCTCCGCGCAGCGCCAGGAACATTTTTCCCGCAAGATCTTCACGCGTGTCAATGGACACCCCCATGATGGGTTGCGTGGGCGGCTCAAGCCAAATTCCACCAGTCGCTTGCGCAAATTCATCAGCTGTTAAAAAATTGTTCATATTTTTTTCTCCATCGCGCGCAACGCCTCGCGCGCCACCACTCGATCATCAAAAGGTTTTTTCACCGTTCCCACAATTTGATAGTCCTCATGTCCCTTGCCCGCGATCAAGACCGCGTCACCAGGGCGCGCCATGGACACGGCTTTCATGATGGCTTCGCGACGATCGATTATTTTTATGACATGCGCGCGACTTGCAGCGGGAACACCTAGCGCGACTTCCTCCACAATACTCGCGGGATCTTCCGTGCGCGGATTGTCGCTGGTGATAATGGCCACGTCCGAATGCTCACTGGCCACCGCCGCCATGCGCGGACGCTTGGAACGATCGCGATCTCCGCCACAACCAAAGACAGTGATTAATTTCCCACCCGCGGGAAGCGCGGGACGTAGCGCGCGCAAGACATTCAGAAGCGCGTCATCCGTGTGGGCGTAATCCACCAACACCGCAAACGGAGCGTCCAAGTTTGTGACCGGTTCAAGACGTCCTGGCGGTGCAGAAAGCGTGGCTAAACCAGCAACAATGTCCTCTTTTGTGGCGCCAAGAGTCCATGCCGCCGTGGCGGCTTGCAAGGCGTTTGTGGCGTTGTGTCGACCCATCACTGGCAAGCGCGCGGTGACCTCGCCCCAAGGTCCACGCAATCGAAGAAGCATGGAACCAATTCGCGCCTCAAGCACGCTGGCCTCCACATCCACATGCGTGGCGCCACCGCCAACAACGCCGCAGCGCAGAACACGCGCGCGGCAATCGCGCAACATGCGCGCGTGCGCGGGATCATCGGCATTCACAATGGCCACCGCATTTGCGCTGAGATTCTCAAACAACTTCGCCTTGGCGTCGGCGTAGGAGTCCATGTTTCCGTGGTAATCCAAATGATCGCCTGAAAGATTTGTGAACAACGCAACGGCGAAATCAATTTCGGCGGCGCGGCCTTGCTCAAGCGCGTGACTGCTCACTTCCATGGCCACGCCCGTGCAACCGTTGTCATGCATGCGCTTTAACAGCGGAGCAATTGCAGCCGCGCCTGGAGTGGTGAGTTCGGCTGGTGCGCGCGTCTTGCCATCATCAACCAGAATTGTTCCCATTAAACCAAACTTGTTTCCAGCGGCCAGCATGAGTTGTTGCACAAAAAATGCCACGGTTGTTTTTCCATTTGTGCCCGTTACTCCCAGCATTTTGAGGTTTTTTGAAGGGAAGCCCGCGAAGGCGTGCGCCAACGGAGCAAGCATGGCACTTGGATTGTGGCAGCGATAGGCGACCACGCCCGCAGGAATTGCGTCGTCCATTGCAACCACTACAGCAGCCGCTCCACCGCGCACCGCCGCTTCAATGAACGCGGCTCCTTGCGCCTTGGAACCAGCGCGCGCAACAAACAAAGCGCCCGGCCGAGCGGCGCGGCTGTCGTCTATGACGGATTGAATTTCAACATCGCCACCATTGGGCGCGGATGCGGGTTGAAGTCCATTTACTTTGGCGGCAAGTTCACTGAGTTTCATAAAGTTGGGCGTATTGGAGTTTGTTGCGGTGCAATCGATTTATTTTTTGCGTGGATGAGTTTGAATCTTCGGATCAATTTCAAGAATGCGTTACAGAATAAGCATGGCGTCTCCATAAGAATAGAAGCGATAGTCCATGCTTTGTGCCAGAGCATAAAGAGATTTCAGGCGCTCAAGACCAATCAATGCTCCCACCAAACTCAGCAGCGTGCTGCGCGGCAAATGAAAATTAGTCAACAAGGCGTCGACATGCTTGAATTGATAGCCAGGTTGAATAAACAAGCGTGATTCCCCACTAAAATCATGCTTTGGCAGTGGACTTGGAAGGCTTTCCAAAGCTCGAACCGTGGTCGTGCCCACCACCACTAAACGGCCATTGGGGCGCGTGGACACCAACCGATCCAAGGTCGCCGCCGAAACAGAAAATCGTTCGCAGTGCATCACATGGTCGGCAAGCCGCGCAGTTTCAATGGGCTTGAAGGTTCCCATGCCAACTTCAAGCGTCACAAATGCTGGCGCGCGCTGTGTGGTGGCACGCACATTTTGCAAAAGTTCAGGCGTGAAATGCAACCCCGCTGTGGGCGAGGCGACCGAGTGGTAGCGACTGTCTTGTCCAAAGGTCGTGCGATACTGCGCGCGATCAAATGCGTCACTTTGGGTCAGCGACTGCTCGCCACGGGCGCGCAAAATATATGGAGGCAATGGCGTGCGCCCACTGGCTTCAAGCGCGGCCTGTGAATCAATTTCATCCGCGAAAGAAACAATCCACCCATCGGCTTCTTTTTCAATGCAGCGCAACGCCGCACCCGCAGCGCCTTGTTCTGTTTGCAAACGCAAAAGATCTCCCACATGAAACTTGCGGCTGTTTTTAGCCATGAGTAGCCATGTTCCATTCTCCCGTTTTTCAGCCAATAAACCTTCAAAATCACGGCCATCGCTTTCGCGCTTCAACACCACGCGCGCTTGCGCCACCTTGGTTTCATTCAACACCAATTGATCGCCTGCTTGAAGCCACTGCGGCAAATCGCAAACACGCGCGTGCACAATCTCATCGCTGTCGCGCCGCACCACCATCATGCGCGCGCTATCCCGCGGTTGCGCCGGCATGGTGGCAATCGCTTTCTGTGAAAACGGATAATCCAAATCAATCAATTTCAAATCCGTTGGCAAGTTCAAGTTTGAATCCATATGAAATTCCATACGCAAAGCCAACTGTGTGGCGCGCGCAACAACATGTTTTTAAATGGCTGCAATTGAACGTACATACGGCTTACTCCTGCACCTTGCGCGGCGACGAAGTAATGCGTTGCCCCATCTCTATAGATCTACCACGGCAAAAATCAGACCATGCCATTGCGCGGCCACCCACTGGCTGTACTTGCACAATTTCAATCGCGCCTTCGCCGCACGACACCAATCCGCCGCGCACAATGTCACCGGGTGCGGCGCATAATTTTGGAGCTTGGCCACCCAAGTCCACGCTTGGCATGGAAACTTCTTTCACCCTCAGCAAGCGAATAGGTTCGCCCGCGATCTCCGCGTCACACCCGGGCCAAGGC
>CAJACJ010000180.1 GCA_903938205.1 uncultured bacterium | reverse complement strand
CTCGCGATGCGCCGCCTGCTCTTGCATGGAAAAACTAAGCGCAAGCGTGTCGCGCAAACCCTTGCCAGTTTTCGCGCTAACAAAAGAAATTGGCGCGTAGGAAAGTTGCGGAAACTCTTGCGTGAGATAGGACTGATAGTCCGCTGGCTTGAGCGTTTTCTGAACCAAATCCAATTTGTTCACGGTGATAAGCGTTGGCTTGAATGACTCGGCCAGTTGCATGGCCAATGTCTTTTCAATCTGCGTACTTTTTTCCGTGGCGTCAAGAAGTAGCCACGCAACATCGCAGCGCGCGATGGCGTCCGCGGTGCGGGTGTTGGCGTAAAATTCAATGTCGCCGTCCCAGCTTTTCTTTTTGCGCACACCAGCTGTGTCAATCAGCGTGATGATGCGTCCTTCTTTTTCAATACGAACATCAACGCTATCGCGGGTCGTACCAGCGATTTCGCTGACAATCACGCGCGGCTCGCCCGCAAGCCAATTCACAATGCTGCTTTTGCCGGCGTTGCGACGGCCAACAATGGCGATGCGAATTTCTGGAATGGGCGGCTTCTCATCGGGCGCGTCGTCTTCCATATCGGGCAACTTGCTGACAATGAGATTGCGCAAATACACAAGACCAAGACCACTGCTTGCGCTGACGCATGTTGGCGCGCCAAAACCAAGGCGAGCAACTTCCTGCGCGGCGGACTCCCAACTTCTGTCGTCCACTTTGTTGGCGACCGCGATCACTTTAGAAGTGAGACCGCGCCGACGCAACAGCGTGGCCACGGTTCGATCAAGCGCCATCACGCCGTCCTTCGCGTCGGTGACAAACAAAATAATGTCAGCCTCTTTTGCGGCGGCCATGATTTGCGATTCAATGCTTGGCTTGAGCGGAGTGAGATCAACGCCCGCGTCGTCCTTGCGATTTTTTTCAGTGGTGTAAATTCCCCAACCGCCTGTATCAATGACATGCAGCGCACGCGACGGACCCTTGGTTGGCTTCAGCGAAATTTCGGCGGAGATGCGGTCGCGCGTAACGCCAGGCGTGGGATCCACGATGGAAATTCGGCGACCGGCAAGCCTGTTGAAAAGGCTGCTTTTGCCCACGTTTGGGCGACCAATGATGGCGAGTTTAGGAAGCATGACAGCCCCACACTATAGGGTAAATCCGCCGCGACCATGTGGCGGGTTTGTATGCGAGCGAGGGGCGGAGATTGTGTTGCGACGCGCAATACGTTGCGCTGAAAATGTTTACCGCGCCTTGATTGCGCTAACAAAGGCGTGGTGATCTATTTCATCTGCGATGTATTTATGTCCGCATCGCGCGCCACGCGAAATCCAACCGCGCCTTCGCGTGAAGTGGGCTCGCTGACGCAGCGGCCAGTGTTGCGGCAACATGTGGCGCAGTTAAACCAACTTCCGCCGCGCATGGGTTGCGTGCCGCCAACTTTGGAATCTGGATTCCAGCACCACTCCCACACATTGCCGGCCATGTCGTGAAAGCCCCAAGCGTTTGGAATTTTAGTGGCAACGGGCTTGCTCTCCCCGCCCGCCTCCGCTTTCCACCATGCGTATTTTCCAACAAGCGATTCGTCGTCGCCGTGGCTCCAGCCCGCAGTTGAACCGGCGCGCGCCGCGTATTCCCACTGCGCTTCCGTGGGTAATCGATAGCCGGTGCCGCCAACATCTTTCACTATTGCGAATGAAATCACGCCGTCGGTGCCGCGTGTGACGCGCTCTAAGGTGTAGCGCGGCGGAAGGTTTTCTATTTTGGAAAGCGCATTGCAATATTCAATTGCGTCATAGAAGCAAACATTTTCCACAGGCAAGTGTCCAGTGTCGCTACTTTTGATATGCAGCGAAGGATTACGTCCAAGCGCGTCCGCAAATTGCGCTTGCGTGACTTCGGTGCGCGCAAGTAGAAATGGTTTTTCAAATACAACGTTCACGCTTGGGCGCACGGTTGTTCCATCGGCCTCGAATTGTTGCGTTCCAAAATCGAGCGGGCTTATCATGTATGAACCTGCGGGCACCGTGATCATTTCTATTTTTGTTTGCGAGTGCGCCGAAGCTTTGATAATGAGCGACAGAAACGCCGCCGCGAACATGCACCATAGAAGTGGTCGTTTATTTTCCATTAATAGAAAGTTGTTTTTCTGGAGTGAACCACGCCGCGTCAAATGTGATTGGTGGCTCAACAATAAGCGTCATTTTGCTTGGCGGACCCATTGGTACTGATGGCTTTGGCCCCTTCGATGGACCGCTGTTAGGAGGACCATCACCGTTCATTGCGCCATCACCATCCATGCGACGCGGTGGACGACCTTCGCCGTTCTTCGCACCCAAACCGCGTGGACCGTCTGCGTTCATTGCGCCATCGCCATCCATGCGACGCGGTGGACGAGCTTCACCATTCATCGCACCTGGACCGCGTGGACCATCTGCGTTCATCGCGCCATCGCCATCCATGCGACGCGGGGGACGACGTTCCCCATTCATCGCACCCGGACCGCGCGGACCATCACCGTTCATCGCGCCTTCACCATCCATGCGGCGCGGCGGTTGCGCATTCTCTGGCCACGACATTTCAATGTGCGTCGCAAGACCAGTCGCTTGATTAATGCGCACATCAATCTTGTTGGGCTCTTGAGGTTTGTTCTTCACACGCGTGGCAATTAAATGATCGCCCGCTTTTGACGCCGTATTTTCCATTTGCGCATCGGCGCGGCTCCACTTCCACTCATCGTTCAAGCCTTGGCTCACGGCCTCCGCCATATCAACAAGCAAACCACCACGCGGCGATTGAACCCATGTTGGCCACGGCATGTCGCTGGGCAAATCGCGCAACTTTCCTTCGCGATCAATCATCCAGTAATGCTCGCCGTCGCGGCCGCGCACTTCGATCGTTCCGTCGGGTTGACGAATGGTCATGACCAAATGTTTTGCGTCGCGAATATCAAGCGAGCCAATAAAATCTGGACCATCCGCGCGATCCTTTGGTGGAATAAGTTGAAAGAGCACGCGGCGATCGCGTGGTTTTTGTTCCGCGTTCACAACGGCCTTGGCTTGCGCGCTGGCTTCCACTTCGCGCGGACCAATGATGAACATCAGCGCGATCAAGGCCGCGCTGGCAATCAGCGCGCCGCTTTGGCGAATGAATTTCATCCAGCCACGCGTTGCAATTTTGTGTGAATCTGGAATTGCGCTCATCACGCGCGCAATACGGCGCTCGCGCTCTAGTGGTAATTGAAAGTGCGTCTGCAACAAACCGTGCACAAACATATGCGCGCCATTGCCTGTGAATTCACCATCCACTTCGCCACCACCTTGACTGGCTTGAGAATTGTTTGACATATAATTTTGCATGTTGTCTTGTTGCCCATCTTGACTTTGGGAATGATTATTGATGTCGTTGATGTTGTCGTTCATAGAGTCCGTGTTATTTGTGTTCATGTCAGCAATCCCTTACGCGCCAAACATTCCGCGATCATGGCGCGGCCACGTTGCAATCTTTTTTTCACCGCTTCGGTGGTGCTCGAAACTTGCTCAGCAATTCGCTCAACCGATAAGCCGCCGCGATAGGTCAAATCAATCGTCTCCGCATATGGACCCGCAAGTGCCGCAATACATTGCTCCAAGATGTCCATGCGCTCGCGGAATTCCGTTCCCGCCGAACCATCAAAGCGATCGGCTTGTGTGGCGATGACATTCAACACCGCGTCATCCACCGTGCGCAAATTTTTGCGGAACAATTCATACGCGGTATTGCGCGCAATTCCGCGCAACCACGCACCAAATGGCCGCTCGCTGTCGTAGCCATCAAGGCCCTTCCACGCGCGAAGCAATGTTTCTTGGAACACATCTTCGGCGGCGGAACGATCACGACACACCGCATATGCGAACGCCATAAGGCGGTCCGAATGTTCGCGCACCAAAATTTCAAATACTTGTTTTGCGTTTGGCGTGGGCACGGTGGTCACATCGATAATAAAAGAAGACTGAGATCACCTGGATCCACATTGCCCGAGCCATCAAAGTCGCCTGTCCCGTATGAACCAATATTCAACAACACAAGTGAAACGTCCGAGGTATCCAACGTTCCAGAATTATCCATATCCATTGGATCGTATGTGGTCACACCTGTTGGCACGGCGACTTTGCCCATGACGTTGCTGGTGTCAAACACGCCGTGATAAGAAGGACCAACAATGTATGGAAACGCCGGCGAACCTGGCGCGGTGATGGTGACAAAGTACGCGTAGGTTCCATTTGGATATTCAGGCGTGACGCAAAAGCGAACATTGTTCAGATCAAGATCGGCGTTGGTGGCGCTGTAGGCGTAATCCTCGGCGAAGTATCCAAGCGGATACGTGGCGGAAACGGCTGGACCGTAATTAATAGAGGCGAGAGCGGTTCCATTTGGAAGAGTGGTGCGCGTAGTCATGGTGCGAAGCGAATACCCGCTGCGCATTTTCTTTATGCCGCCGCTGCCATCGGTGTTGACGTAGCCATATGGACCGTAAATTGGAAAGCTGTCAAACGCATAACCAAAAATGGGCGAATGAACTTGGTTGGATTCGCTATATAAACACGCCGCATTTTGGTGATTGTGATATTGATTGTTAGGCGATGGATGTCCGCCGCACGCATCGAATGATGGACCCTCCACACGAATGGCGTCGTTGTGCCAAATATTTTTATTGTTGTAACTGCGGCCGTCGGAGTAATTGTAAATACCAACACCGTTGACCCAGATTCCAATGTTGCCCAAACCCGTTGACGTCT
>CAJACJ010000179.1 GCA_903938205.1 uncultured bacterium | reverse complement strand
TGGCAACACACTGTGGCCACCATCGCAGATGTTGGTGCAAGTGACGACAGATTTACCAAAGGCTTCTTGGAAAGGCGCACGTGATATCTGGTTTGACTTGCTTGCCAAAGAAGCCGCGTTGCAACCAAGCAATCCAATTCTGTCTTGGCATTTGCAACGAGACTTGTGGAACGTATGGCTTGATGTGTTTGCGCAAGAAAACGATCCAGTGGATGCGGCTGCCGCCAAGTGGGTTCGTTCGCTTGAAACGCAGCGATCAGTTGCCGCCACGGATCCCTTTGTCGTGTCTGCCAGTGATCAAGCGGCGCGCTCGGAGGATGTTCGCAATCTGGCGTTGCAATCGTTGTCATCCATGCCAAAGATTCCCGAGCTCATCAAGGCCGCCAAGAGGCGCGATCAAATTTTGGATGAAGGCATGAAGCCCGCCGGCTTAGTTGGAGTCATGATGGCTCCGAACAATGGCGCCTACGCGTCTCGAGGAATTGCCAACGGAAAAGACGCGCTGATTGTGGGCAAGTCGACTGATGGAAAATGGCGGTTTTTCCCCATCCGAATTGAACAGAATGAAGTTTTGTTTATTCAAGACACGCCCAATCCAATTCCGCAATCACCACAACTTATTTTCATTCAAGGAGCCACCAAATGAAAAACAATTCAAGCCAGGCCAGTTCACCAAAGACTTCGATGGACATGTCATCGCGCAACGTTCCATTGTTGCGCTACGCCTCGGTTGATATCGAGGCGCGTCTATCGCTTCCAAGTGGTCCGTTCACCACGCCAGCATTGAGCAGTAGCCTGCTGGGCGCAATCGCGTTGTTGATCATTGTGTATGTGCCTGCGTTCATCATTCGTAACTCCGAAGTTGGAGAGGTGGTCTGGCGTTACTTGACAGCTTTTGACCGTATTCCAATTTTAATTATGTTCTTCAGTTGTTGGAGCGTGAGCATCTTGATTATTAAAAGTTTGAAGATTGTGGCGCAGCGCAAGGCGTTTCAAATTCATTTCGCACCCGATGATCCCGAGTGGTTCATTGCGAGAAGCAATGCCATGCAGGTGGTGGAGGCGATTGAATCAAAAGTGCAGGGCGTGGAGGGCTTCATGTATCTCAACCGCGTGACCAGTGTGCTGAGAGCGGTGCGCAATGTTGGTCGTGTGGGGGACATTGATGAAATGTTGCAGAGTCGCGCTGACAATGAGGAGCTGCAAATCGATGGTGGATATGTTTCTGTGAAGGGATTTATTTGGGCTATTCCCGTGCTGGGTTTCATAGGAACCGTGCTTGGTTTAACCGAGGCAATCGGCCGATTTGGCGGGGTTCTTGGCGCGCAGGGATCCGACTTGAAGACCATCACCTCGCAACTCACGCAAGTCATTGGGGGACTGGACACGGCGTTTGTCACCACCGGTGAAGGTTTAGTTGCGGCCCTTGGCATTCATTTATTCCTTACTTTTTTGCGTCGCGCCGATGATCGGTTTCTTGATGATTGCCGCGATCAATGTTCGCGCCATGTGACTTCACGCGTTCGCGTGACAGGAAATGAGAACTGATCATGGGTCGCTCACGTCGTGGTGATGAGAGTCCAATGTCTTTCTTCTCATTTCAAGATGTGATGATGTGCACTATTGGTGTGACGATTGTCATTACGATGGTTTTAATTTTGCAGATTGGCGCCGATGCTGCCGTTGTGGAGGCGACTGAGTCGCAAGCCAAGGCCGATTTGCCCAAGAGTAGAGCTGAGTTAGCGAGTGAAGCGGCGGGGTTGAAGGATCGCTTGAATGCAGCGGCAATAAAAAAGTCTCCGAATCAAGCCATTGTGCGCGGAACGCTGCGCCAAGAGTTGCGAAGCGAATTGGACAAACGACAACGTTCGACCGAAGAGAAAAAGAAGGTTGAAATACAGGTGCGTGAAATGGTGGCGCTGTCTAGCGCGGACCCCAGCGCCATTGAGGCAGCGGAGTTGATTCGTCAGCGCGATGAGTTGGAGGAGCGTCTGGCTTCAACGCAATTGCGCCGAAGAGTGACGTATTTGCTTGCGGAGGATGATCGCAAGCCGGTGATCATAGAGGTCTCCGGCGCGCAATTGGTGGCGGGAACAAATGCGGAGCAAGATTCACCGCTTGCGATTCCGTTGAACGATCCAGCGACCGCTGCGTCATTGTTAAAGCAATGGATTCAAAACTTGCCCGATCCGACCAAGCGCACGCTTCTTTTTGTTGTGAAGCCAAGCGGCGTGGCCATGTGGCGCGAAATTTCACAAAGATTCGCCGATGACACCCAACTGGGTGTACTTCCACGAGGTTTGGATTTAATCGATGAGGAATCGTATACAAGCGACCGATTTCGTCCGGCTGCAAAGGACACAAAGCCATGAGCCGTCGCAGTCAGTCGGGTGATGAATTTGGAAGTTTGGATTTGTTGTTGGACACGGTGTGCAACATGTTTGGTCTTTTTATATTTATTGGAATTATTGTCGCCATTCTTGCTGGCGCGCGCAGTAAGGAATTGATCACAAAAGCCGCGACCGCTGGCGCGACCGCTACTGATCCGCTTAGTCAAGAACGCGCGGCCTTACAGCGCTTGCGCGTCATGGTTGCTGACGCGGAAAAAAAGTCGCCGGATGAAAGCGAGTTGCAGATCGCCTCTGGAAAGTTGACAGCTCTGCGCGACTCGAACACTCAAACTACTAAGAAAACCCAGGAATTAGCTTCAATTCTCAAGAGTGGCGGTGAGCGCACCGAGGCCTTGAAAGTTGAATTACCAAGCCTGCGCGCCGAAATAAAACAACTTGAACGTGAGCTCAAGGCCGAGGCGGCGACTGTGGACAAGCAAGTTCGCACGCCACGCAAACGCGAAGTGGAGGGGTTGCTTCCTGTGCAAGTGATCCTGTGGAAGGACCGTGTGTACTGGATCAATCCATGGATAGGTTCCATTGATGATCCATGCACTCGCTGGAGTGAATGGAATCCAAACGCGGTTGACATGGCGGCGCACCCAGAAAGCATTATTCATGAATGCTTTCGTGGAGGTGGACAATGGATTGAGCGCCATGTTCCTTTGCTTGCCAAGGGTGGACTTGAAGTTGGCCAAGAAGGCGCGCGTGATTGGGAGGAACCATTGCGAGTATTGCTTGCAAGGCTCTCCACAAAAAATCATGTGGTGAGTTTGAAGGTGGCGCCTGATTCACACCGCGCGTTTGGTCCCGTGCGAAGTTTGATCGCTGAAAAAGGGTTCGCCTATGAAGTCTCACCAATTGAAATGAGCGATGGAATTTATCGCGACGAGATTCGTGACGGTGTTGCGACAGCGCAGTAAATTGCGCGTTCAACAGATTGCGATTTTTGCCTTTGCAATATCGAGGTGATCAGGAAATGACATGCGCTAAAAAATATGCGGTGAGAGGCAACGATTCTTCCAGCTCAACTTTGGGAATTAAGGTCTTGTCGCAGGAATACCTGGCATTGGAGGCATTTGTGGAGGCGCGGCTTGCGCTGCTATGGCTCGGTATTGCCCACCATATTTCTTGGCGATTTCTTCCAGCTGCCTGGAGTCAACATCTTGGCCAAGACCGATGGTGTGAATGCGTGTCTGGTCCGCTCCGCCGTTGTACTGCTGTAAAATTCCAGTTGGATCAGCGCCGAAGTGACCGTCGGTGAGCAGGAACAATTCATGTGGAATGGGATTTAATTTTGTGAACGCGTAGTTCAGCGCGTTGGTGGGATCCGTTCCACCGGCAGCGCCAACTTCTTGAATTTTTTTCAGGAACTCACGGGCCTTGGCCGTACCCGCAAGAATCCAATCTGCTTCAAGCACGTACGCGTCGCTACTGAAGAAAATCACTTCGAAGTGGGTGCCCGCGGGCATGGCTTGAATGGTGCGGGTGAGTTCTGCTCGTAGCGCGATCAGTTTGTCACCCTGCATGGAGCCACTGATGTCGCACACAAAGCAAACATATTTTCCGCGCACGCGTGTGCCAAAGAAATCCACTCCGCCTGTGGGCGTGTCCGATTGCTTGGTGGCTGCCGTGGAAGTGGAAGCCTTCACGTTCGCGCTTGGCGCGTTCACAGGTTTTGTCTGAGTTGCGGATTCAAATTCTGATCGGTCCATACGTTGGTACAACTTGCCGTCCATATGCAACATGCCATCTTTTTCAACGCTCCATGTCGCGTTGTACGGCAACGCGTGGGTAGGTGGAATCACGCGTTTTTTGGCTTGATTTGCTTGCGCGGGCAACTCAAGCGCGGTGGGTGAAAAGCGACATGGCGTTGACGGATTCTCCGTCATCACAACTCCATTGTTCAAATCAAAGGTGGCACGCAACTCCGCCGCGATGACAAGTTGTGTGGGCTTGCCCCAACTTCGATAGATCTGCATTGATCGTTGAGTGGGACGAATAGCGAGAATGGATTGATCAAATCCACCAGGAGCAAAATCAGGATCATGTTGTGTGGGATCAACCTGGCGCCAATAGCCAAGCAATGGCGCGTACTTAGATTGCGCGGCCGCTTGTGAAGACTCGGGCGTGGCGTCGCCGCTTTCATTTTCAGTGGCGGGAACATCAGGAAGTGGAATTGTGTTTTCTGTCGCGCTTGATTCCACGCGTGGAGTTGGTTGCGAAGGGAGCGATCCTTCTTTCACGCGCTCGAGATCTTGAACCGTTGCGCCAGCGTTTGTGGCGTCATCTTTTTTGGCGCCGCGATTTCCCGCGTCGGTCTCTGGAGTTGTTCGCGTAGCCGTTGTTCCATTAGAGCTTGCTGACGCGCCACCAGTGGACTTGGATCCGGCGGTTGCGGCGCCGCTGGCGCTATCGGTTTCGCCTGGAATTCCTGAGTCATTTGCGCCATTTCCGTTTCTGCGTACGGTGCCAGCGCTGGTTGAAATTTCTTTCTGCGCAGCTGTGGCTGATGTGTTTGTTGGTGAAGAAGCAGATGCGTTTGCATTTGTTGGAGTTGCTGGTCCACCTCCGCGACCAGTGAGTGATCCGCCACTTGCTGATCCAGTTCCTGCGGAAGATTGTGCGACACGCTTTGGTATGAACGGTTGATTTGTTGCGCTTGATCCGCCGTTGACCGCGTCAGCAATTTTTATAAGTTGAGATTGCGATCCGCCGGAATCTGCGCCGCCGCCCGAACCTGATCCGCCTTTGCCGCCGCCGCTAACGGATGCGCCGCCGCTAACGGATGCGCCGCTGCTTCCGGATCCGCTTCCGCTTCCGGATCCGCTTCCGCTTCCGGATCCGCTTCCGCTTCCGGATCCGCTTCCGCTTCCGGATCCGCTTCCGCTTCCGGATCCACTTCCACTTCCGGATCCGCTTCCACTTCCAGATCCGCTTCCACTTCCGGATCCACTTCCAC
>CAJACJ010000178.1 GCA_903938205.1 uncultured bacterium | reverse complement strand
ATATGCGCACGGCATTCGTGCCGCACAATTCACGGCTGCCGTGAAATTTATTCTTGCGCCCGCACATAGATTCGGCGGACCATTTCGATGGCAGTGGGGCGCGGTGCGCGCGGGCATAAACCCCCAATTTGATACCGTGATTTTTCACGCTGTCCCGCACTGGCCATGCACATGGATTGGCGCAATCGCGGCCCGCCTTCTTGGCAAGCGTGTGTTCTTTTGGGGCCACGGATATTTGTCGCAACCGCGTGGATTGAAAGGCCTAGTTCGAAAATTGTTTTACGCCATACCGCATCAGCACATGTTCTATGGACGCGGATCCAAGCAGATTGCAATGGAGCACGGTTGGTCGCCTGAACATCTACATGTGATTTACAACAGCCAAGACATGGCGGAGCAAATCGCGGCGCGTGAAAAAGTAAGCGCGGCACAAACAGACCATATTCGACGTGAAATTTTTGGTGACGCCATCACGCCCGTGGTGATTTGCACTACTCGACTCATTGCGCTGCGGCGACTTGACTTGCTTATTGACGCCATTGCAGAGTTGAAACGCCGCGGCATAAATGCAAACTTAATTATTGTTGGCGACGGGGAAGAGCGCGCGGCACTAGAAGCCCAAGCCGCCGCACGCGGCGTGCGCACTCACTTTGAAGGCGCTTGTTACAACGAACAGCGAATTGCGCAACTTGTCATGGCCAGCAATGTGACGGTGGCGCCTGGCATGGTTGGCCTAACCGCCATGCACAGCATGGTGTATGGCGTACCTGTGGTTACGCACAACGATGCGGACAATCAAATGCCTGAGTGGGAAGCCATTATTCCAGGCAAAAATGGCTCACTTTTCAACAAAGATAATGTTGCATCTCTGGCCGACGCAATTCAATCCTGGCTAACAACTCAGTATCCAACGGCCGAAACCAAAGCCGCGTGCCACGCTGTCATGGATCGATTTTGGAACCCCACCTATCAGCGCCGCGCCATTGAGCGCGCCGTGTGCGGTGAGCCCGCGGATGATTTGTTTGATATCAAGTAGGTGATCGAGGAATCTTTTTCAACGCTCCGACTACAAATCCGTCAATAATGTTGCGAATGTCAGCGTGCAAGAAACGCATAATCCAAATCGCAAGCAGTGTGGCGATTGGCCCAACAACAAATAGTGACGCGATGTCGCCTAGACGACCAAAACTACTTAACCATTGCGTGAGCATGTAGAAGCCACCAAACAGTGGCACGCACACAACCCACGGTCGTATGAAAATGGCAAGCGCATCAAACAAGTGCTTGCGCGGGGAAGCGAGTGTGCACAGCCACACCACCAGCGGCGCACTGATTGCCCAACATGCGCCGCTGGCAAGAGCAATACCAAGCGCACCTTTCCAATCGGCGCCCATCCAGTAAATAGGAAGTGAAATTAAAAGCTGAATTCCCTGCCACGCAAAGAATGTTCCAAAGCGACGCTGTGCACGCAGGCATGACATGGATGGTCCTGTGGCAAAGTAGAAAGCCTGCATGAGACTGACCACTTGAAAGATTGGAATGGCGGGCTGCCACTTGGCGTCTAGTACAAGCCTAAATAACGGCTCAGCAAGAACGGCTTGCGTGAAACAAATCGGCACACACACCGCGCTGAGCACGCGTTGTGCTTTGAGAAAGCCAGCAACTTGTCGCTCAGGATCATCTTGCAAGCGACCAAAGATTGGCTGCAGTACAACGCCTAGCTGGTACGCGATCACGGTGTTGGCTTGTCCAGCAATTAAGAAAGCGAAGCCAAATAGTCCTGCTTCATATTTTCCGGAGACATATCCCAAGATCAAGATCTCAAGCATGGTGAGAACATTGTGCAAGTACTGTGCGCTGGCTGCTTTTACAAATAATCGAAATAGAAACAAGGCAAGTTTGGGGTGAAAACGTGCGGAGTGGTGCATATTTGCCAAATGCGAATACCAAACAACTCTGGCTGCAACATTAAAAATTGGAGGAACAACGACGGAAGCCCCACGACCACCAAGCGCTGCCATGACCACCGAAAGCAAGGTCGATCCCATTTGCGTAATGCCTTCTACAAAAGCCATTTTGGGATATGCCAGACTCAGTCTCATCGCTGCGACAGGAACTACTACCTTGGCTTCAATAATTGGCCGTATGGCAAGTATTACCAATAATCCAATGAGCCAACTTGTGGGGTAATCGGTATAAATGTGTATCACGATCGGGATACTGATTAGGACCACAACGGCAGTACTGCAACCAATAATCATGGCAAGACCAGCGGCACTAGGAGCAAGTAGTGCAAAGCGTTTCGGGTGGGCAATCAAGACATCGCCAACCGTGAGTGGAAGAAAAATACAAAGTAATTGATAGATAGCCAAAGACCCAACACCCACTCCGTATTCAGCAGGTGTTAAAAAATATGCAATGACCAACATGGCGCCAGCGGTTAGTATTTTGTTCGCCAACCATTGAGCTGAGTTCAGCAACGAGCCGCGCATTGCCACGCGACCCAGACCACCAGATTGTTCGTCAACTGAAGTGGTGGATGCATTCGTCATTTTAAATTGTCACCAACACAGAATGATGTATCACTGCTTACGAAACCATTCAATGGTGCGTTTAAGGCCATCTTCAAAGCCAACTTTCGCTTGCCAACCCAGGCGTTCTTGCGCTCGTTTAGTGTCCAAACACCGCCGTGGTTGACCATCGGGCTTTGTGATGTCCCAGCGAATTTCGCCATGAAAATCACAAAGTTTTGCAATCATTTCAACAAGATTTCGAATTGTGATTTCTTTTCCTGTTCCCAAATTAATCGGCTCGGGAACATTCATCACTTCGGCAGCGCGTAATAAGCCATCTGCGGCGTCATCTACATATAAAAACTCACGGCTCGCACTTCCATTCCCCCAACACTCAATATGCGACGCCTTTGTGCGTTGCGCCTCCACACACTTTCGTATTAGCGCAGGAATAACGTGGGACGTTTGCAGGTTGAAGTTGTCATGCGGACCATACAAATTAACAGGTAGCACACACGCACTTTGCAATCCATATTGAATGCGATAAGCATCAAGCATCACCATGGCAGCCTTCTTAGCAATTCCATAAGGCGCATTTGTTTCCTCTGGATAGCCATTCCATAAATTCTCCTCTTGAAATGGGATCGGAGTGAACTTTGGATATGCACAAATCGTTCCTGTCTGCAAAAATTTTTCTACGCCATATTTTCTTGCGCCCTCAATCATGTGCATGGCCATAGCCATGTTGGCGTAGAAGTAACGTCCGGGGTTCATCATGTTTGCTCCAATCCCACCAACTTCCGCGGCAAGGTGCAGCACAATTTGTGGTCGCATTTCTGTATAAAGACGCTCAACCCCAGTTTCTGTTGTTAGATCAAACCCTGCTCTGCGCGGAATGAGCACATCGCTTGCGCCAAGAGCTTGAAGTCGTTGACACACCGCACGACCTAAAAATCCGGCTCCACCAGTGACAACAATGCGCTTACCTTGAAGTGGACTTGCCATGGAATTGACCTGCAACTAGAAGTGTATCGAGCAAGTGGAATTCAGAGTGAGTGCGCTATCGTTACACTTTCAATATCAGAAAGGTTTGATTTATGAAGAAGGCAATCATCACTGGAATCACAGGTCAAGACGGCAGCTATTTGGCGGAACTATTGCTTTCTAAGGGTTTTGAGGTGCACGGCATTGTGCGTCGCAGTAGTTCGTTTAATACCGAGCGCATTGAGCACATGTATCTTGATCCGCATGAAAAAAACGCGCGCTTGAAACTTCACTATGGTGATTTGTCGGACAGCAATGGCTTGCTCGAAGTCTTACGCAAAGTGCAACCCGACGAGGTGTACAACCTTGGTGCGCAAAGTCATGTTCGCGTTAGTTTTGATCAACCCACATATACCGCCGACATTGTTGCAACGGGCACCCTTCGATTACTTGAAGCGTGCCATACATTTCAAGAGATTAGCGGCCAAAAGATTCGATTTTATCAGGCAAGCAGTAGTGAAATGTATGGCAAAGTGCAGGAAATTCCCCAGCGAGAGACCACGCCGTTTTATCCTCGATCACCATATGGTTGTGCTAAGGTTTTTGCGCACTGGATTACAGTGAATTACCGCGAAAGCTATGGAATGCACGCAAGTTGTGGAATTCT
>CAJACJ010000177.1 GCA_903938205.1 uncultured bacterium | reverse complement strand
TGTGGTTTACCAAGGGCCAATACCAATATGACGCGAATCAAGGTTGGGAAAATAGGCTTCAAGGTTGGGGCGGAATGGGATATCGCTTTTTTGATGACCCAAATTTTTTATTGCTCACGGGAAAACTTGGAGTGGGCGCGACGCATGAATTTGGTGGCGTCGACACCACCCAACCAAGCGGCTACGCGGAAATTGCGCTTGGATGGCAAATCAGCGAACGACAAAAGTTGTCACTTTCAACTTATATCGCCCCCGACCTCTCCAATTTCGAAAATTATTTTGTGCAAACCCGATTTGAGTGGAGCATGAAACTGGATATTTTCAGCGGACTGAGCTTGATCACCGGTCTGCGCAATGATTATCAAAGTCAACCCGCCAGTAATTCCAATGGAAATGATTTTCGTGGATACGCGGGCTTGAAATTGGAATTTTAAGTTCACGGCTTCTCAATTTTAAATCCCATGCACAAATTGGTCGTGGTTTTTTATTTTTGTAAAGGTCATTGCGCACAACACACCCTAAGAAAGCCTTGCTATCTTCTGTGAAGAATTCTGAACCTCTGCAACCTATGGCTTCGGGGCACTCATCTCGCGTTTCAAACTGTTCACTGACTGATTCCGCCACTGTTTAAAGGAAAGAAAATGAGCAAACTTTATAACTGCGCTTTCGGTTGTTTCATAGTACTTTCAGCCACTTTTTCAACCATCGCCAGGGCCGATGAAGTTCTGATCACGTTGCAATCTGGTGACGTGATCCGTGGCACCCTGATCAGCGATGCCAACGGTGTAGTTGAGATCAAGCATCCAAATTTGGGCGATTTGAAGATTAAGCGCGATGCAATTACCAAAATGGTGCCAGCACCCGCCGTGCCCACCGAGCCCACCGAGCCCACCGCTAAGACAACTCCACCCGCACCTACGGACGCTGCTGCTGCGACAACTGCAACACCTCCCGCCGCCGAAGGATCTCAACCCGCCAAGCCGCTAGACGTACTTGGAATATTGCAGACCGCTCCGCCGGCTGAAGATCCAAACGCCCCCAAGTGGAAAGGCCAAATCGAACTCAACGCAACTTTTGTCTCCGCCGAAAATACGCAGCTTGATCTTCGCGCCGCCGCTCAGGCCACGCGCGAAACAATTGACGACAAGTTAAAGGCCTACGCGGAGTATTACCTCAGAACACTTGCCAATTCTGGCTCCTCCGGTTTTGGCGATGTGACCGACAACAATTTGCTCACCAATGTGACCTATGACCGATTTCTCAACCCCACAAAGTGGCTGTGGTTCGGCAAGACCCAATATCAATATGACGTGAATCAAGGCTGGGAAAACCGAATTCAAGGATGGGGTGGAATTGGTTACCGATTTTATGAGGACCCCAAAGGCTTCTCACTCACTGGCAAAGTTGGATTGGGTGCCACACATGAATTTGGAAGTATCGATACCACTCAACCAAACGGCTACGCGGAAATTGCGCTGGCTTGGCAAATTAGCGATCGACAAAAATTAAATTTCTCCACCTACATTTCTCCCGACCTTGCCAATATTGAAAACTTTTTCGTGCAGACACGCTTGGAATGGAGCATGAAACTTGACATATTCAGTGGCTTAAGTCTGGTGACTGGTTTGCGTGATGATTATCAAAGTCAACCCTCCGACAACGGAACTGGAAATGATTTCCGTGGCTACGCCGGTTTGAAACTGGAATTTTAATTTCATAAACTCATTCAAAAGGAACTCACATGAAAATTATCGAAGAATTCAAAGCGTTCGCGGTCAAAGGCAATGCCATGGACTTGGCCGTCGGCGTCATCATTGGCGCGGCGTTTGGAAAAATCGTGAACTCAATCGTGCAAGACATGATCAATCCCATTTTGGGAATGTTGATTGGCGGCGTTGACTTGTCACGCTTTCAAGTGGTGCTCAAGAAAGCCGTCGTGGCGGATCCCGCGGCCAACATCGCCGCTGCGCCTGAGGTGGCCATCAAGATTGGTTCATTCCTGAACATGTGCATTGAGTTCTTCATTGTTGCGTGGGCGGTGTTTCTGTTGGTCAAGGGCCTGAACAAAATCGCCAACATGAAGCCGCAATTGCCTAAATTATAATTGTGGCTCGAAACCAAATACAAACCTGAATACGATGGTTATTCAAGTCGTGTCGCTATTTCAAAAATAGTTTTTCTTTCAATTAATAATTTTTTACACATGAAGATTCAATTTCTGTAAAGATTCCGTTATGCCGCGACGTCATATACCAACCTCCGAGCCCTTGCTGGAAGAATGCAAGACTGCAATGCAAACGTTGCAAGGCGCGCTGTTGGCACTTATCAAGGCCTGTGGCGCCGAACAAGACCATGCCTTCGCGCTTTCGCAGCGACTGAACATTGATAAAAGTTTGGCGTGGCGCATTGTGCGTTTCGCCAAGGAACACGATGTGAACCAAGCAGTTGAATATCTTCCAGGCGATTCAGGGTTGAACATATTCATCAACAAATGTCAACGCGGCTCTTCCACGCGTGACGCAACCCAAATCGCCCAACAAGCCACCGCTGATGTAAGTTCTCTTGCCAAACGCGTGGGCGGAAGCCGCAACGCATTTAAAAACATATTGTTGCAAAGCGGAACAAGTCCCGCGCGCTCCATGTCGCAAATCGCGCTGCGCAAGCAGGCGTTCATGGCCAATGAAGCCATTTGGGGAATTCGCGCAAGTGTGCGTTGGAGATGCTGGATTCAGTTTCCAACCAAGGACAAAAGTCTTGTGGATATTGTGAGTGGCGATGCTTTCATTGGCCTCACTCGCTTGCGCAACAATGCGAGCTGGCCACTTATTCAACGTTCACTTTTTAAATACGACAATAAAGATGTCCAACATCTGATTCCAGTTTCAACTGCAATCGATAAAAAATGTAGCGACGAATTTCCGTTGCTCAGTGCGTTTAGCACATTGACCCCATCTCAATTAATAAGGCTGCAAACCGCTCACAAAATCACTTGGTCTTTGCCTATGGGCTCGGTTGGTAAAGAGAACGCCACCGACTTTTTCTTTGCTGAACTCTCCCACAATGAATTTACGGAACCCGTGGCCGCGCTCACTCGACTTGATTTGCCCGTGGAGGAAGCCGTGATTGATATTTTTCTGCACAACTCACTGCTGAAAGAAACTCCCATGAACGCTTTCTTGTTCAACTGCATGACTGGTGGTGGCATGGGTGTTCCAGAGCCAAACAGCGAAAGTGATCTCATGCCACTGATTGAATCGGTGGAAGCGTTGCCGCAGGCGCATCACTGGCCTGTGAAATCCATTCCCATGTACAGCGGCGTAATAGAAACCTTATTCAAGGCTCAACCTTTTGCGCAAAGTGAATTCACGCTACACCGCATCAGCATAAAATATCCCGCCATTCCAACCGCGCTGGTCATGAAGCTTTCTGACAAGCCGTAATATTGGCATTTAAAATTTTGGTCAAGAATTTTTTGCTTGCATGGCGTACCAATGCCCTACGCCACCAACTATCAAACTATTTTTTCTGATCTCTATGCGTGATCAATGGGCGCCACCATGCCCACAACGCCGCGCGCTCTTCTTGAGCAACCTCGCTGGCCTCCATGGCAAGCCATGCAAATTCGTCAATGCGTTTCTCTCGCGCGTCACCAGTGGTGTGATGCAATTTCTCAAGCACATCGGCGGCGCGATTCCATGCCGACATATTTGTTGGCAGCGGCAACGCGGCGATTTGCTTGGCCGACAATTTCAACGCGTGTGGTGAAAGACCGGCGCCGGCGTGTCGCCACCACGCCTCGGCGCTTGTGGCGGGCGAAAGCACAACCGCAAGAATGCGCCATAAATCAGCGCGTTTATGCGGCACAACGCGAATTAACGGAACGCTTGGCGCCATGTGCCCGGTCGTGTCCACCACCGCTTCAAGCGCCTTGGTCTGCACGGCAACCACCACCTTGGGCCGCTTGGCGTCAGCCAGCCAATCCTTCATATATGGATCGTCAGCAATCGCGCGCTCATTCGCCTCCGGGTGCTTCCACACTTTTCCAAGCAAGCGCACGGGTCGATCACCCCACATGCAATGCGCCCAATCAATCAAGCCCGTGGTGACAATGCGAAGACCGTGGGAACTTTTTGAATCTTTGATGGCGCCCCGCAGGCCGTAATACTGGTCGCGAAAATCCGCGGCCACGCGCGCGCGATCACCAATCACGCCGTGCGGCCGCTG
>CAJACJ010000176.1 GCA_903938205.1 uncultured bacterium | reverse complement strand
TTCGGGTTACTATCTTCCGACCGAGTGGGGGCTGTAGGCTGAAGACCCGTTTGAATACCTTTTTGATGGAGTTTGGACTGTGCATATTCTGACAAAGATCTTTGTGGTGTTGACATCCCTTCTCAGTGTCGCCCTTGTTCCGTTAGTGATGTTGAACACAGCGAGCGACGACACCTTTAAAAAGCGTTGGAGCGACGAGCAAGCGCGCGCCGTTTCAGCAGTGGCCGCCAAGGACATTGCGCAGAGACTTCAAGAAACAGAAGTTCGATCTTTTCAAGATCTCGCCAAGGATTTGGAAATCAAGTTGGCCAAGGCGCAGCTTGAACGCGACGCGGCCATTGCCGATGCCGCTCTTGTGAACGGTTTGGTCGCCAGCAACAGGGCGCAACTGGATCGACTTGCCAGCAATCTGCAGGTCTTCGCTGAAAGCGACAAAATTAAAAGTGAGTTGGTCGCCAATGTCTCCAAGGAATTGGTCACATTGCGAACTGGTTTGACAAAAGCCGAGCGCGACAATGTTCAGTTGGACGATCAAGTCGCCAATCTCACCAGTGAGAGCGAAGTGATCAAGGCGCAATTGCGTCAAACGCAGGAGCAGTTGAAACAGGCCACGGATGATCGCGACAAGACCGCGGCCGATGCCAAGAACGCGGCCGATCAATTGAAGAAGTATGGAACGTATGCGGGTGCTTTGCCGCAAGCGCGACCAGGCGCGACCAGTGGCGCCAATGGTGACACTAAAATTCCAGCGGATCGTTCTTTAAGCGCCACCATTATCAACGTGCGTCGCGGCGCTGATTCCACTTTGGCCGAAATCAATGCAGGCAGCCGCGATGGCGTGCAGCCTGGTTGGGTCATGAGCATCGCGGATGGCGGTAAATATGTGGGCAATTTGCGCATCACCACTGTGGATGTGAATCGTTCGGTGGGAGTTGTTGAACTTGAGCAAGCAGGCAAAGGCGAGGTCCGAACAGGTCTTCGCGTGATCGCGCGCAAGGGCGAGTAAGAGCCAAGTGCAATTTGAAACGAGTTTGACATGAGCCAATTCAATCCAAATATTCCCCAACGAAAACCAACGCTGAATATTTATTCCGCGTTGCTGGCTGCAAGCGTTCTTCTGCTTTTAATTGGAAGTGGTTGGATCGCTTGGAAAAATATCGATCTCACAACGGTTGGCACAAATCAAGGCGGACCGTTTGAGTATGTTGAATACAAGGGCAAGTGATTGCGCAATGAACAGGGTCAGTGACCCGTTGCGCGTGAACGTATTTTCTTCCATGAATTCGGAAACAGGAAAAGGAACGGAACTCAGATGGGTTTGAAATCTTTATTAGGTTGGTTCAGCGTTGACATGGGTATCGATCTTGGTACCTGCAATACATTGGTGTGCGTTCGTGGCGAGGGCATTGTGTTGAACGAGCCCAGCGTTGTGGCCGTGCGCAAGGGCACCAATAAAGTTTTAAACGATGGCACCGCCGTTGGTTTCGCAGCCAAGGAAATGTTGGGCAAGACGCCTGGATCCATCAGCGCCATTCGTCCACTGAAGGACGGCGTGATTTCCGATTTTGAAATGACCGAGGCCATGCTGGCGTATTTCATCCGCAAGGTGAATGGCCACGGCCGCATCTTTGGTCCACGCGTTGTCATTGCGGTGCCAAGCGGAATTACCGCCGTTGAAAAGCGCGCGGTGCTTGATAGCGCCGAGCGCGCCGGCGCGCGAAAAGTATTTCTTGTTGAGGAGCCAATGGCCGCCGGTATTGGCGCGGGTCTTCCCATTATCGAAGCCACGGCCAGCATGATTGTTGACATTGGCGGCGGCACCACGGAGGTTGCCATCATGAGTCTTGGCGACATTGCGGCGTGTGAAAGCGTGCGCGTGGCGGGCGATGATTTTGACGAGTCGATCATTGGCCACATGAAGAAGATGTACGGCTTGAACATTGGCGAGCAAACCGCCGAGCGCATTAAAATTGAAATTGGTTCCGCCGCATCGGTTGGTCCGCAGACCACCATGGATGTGCGCGGTCGCGACATGGTCACGGGTTTGCCACGCAAGACCACGGTGACAAGCGATGAAATTCGCGAGGCGCTTTCCGAGCCCGTGAAAGCAATTTCAGAGGCGGTTCGACGCACGCTTGAACGCGCTGATCCTGAATTGTCCGCCGACTTGGTGGAGAACGGTCTCACCCTGGCTGGTGGCGGCGCGTTGCTGCGCGGCATGGATGTGGTGCTGAATCAATCCACGGGTCTCACCGTGAAAATTGCCGACGACCCATTAACCTGTGTAGCGCGCGGCACGGCGATTTATCTTGAGAGTCTCGAGGCGTGGAAGTCCACCCTGGAGTCGGATGCGGACGAATATTGATCCGCGCGAATCTTGAATTGAATCGTGTTTTGAATCCTGTTTTAAATCCCGTTTTAAACCATGGTTTGATTCTTGATTTGATTCTTCAATTGAATCGTGGCTTGAATTCTATTTTCAATTGTGGTGTGAATTGTGGCACGAGGTCCTGACCAACCAAGTCGATTATTCCTTGCGTGCCTTGTGGCGACCGCTGCCATTTCTTTTTTGCCTAGCGCGCGCGTGATTCCGTGGACCACGGATATCGCCGCCATATTGTGGTTGCCTCTCACGCCGCCCGCGCACGCGTTGTCCGCGCTGCGGCATTGGCTGCGTCCGCCGCGCGATGAGGCGAAAAATTTAGATGCGCAATTGCTCAGCGACGAGCGCGATCGATTTCGCGCGCTGTGGCATTCCGAGCGCATTCATAACGAGGAGCTTGAGCAGCGACTTGCGCAACTTGATCGAGCTAAAAAAATGGATCGAGGTGGCCGCGAAGTCTCGCCACTATTGGCCAGTGTCACCGCGCGCGGCGAGGGGCCTGGCGGAAGAATGTTGGCGTTGAACGCGGGCACGCGCGACGGCGTGCAGAGCGGCGACCCGGCGGTTGTTGGCGGCGACATTCTGGTTGGGCGCATCGCAGGTGAGCCCACGGATGTTCGTTGCTGGTTGGCGCCGCTGACGGATCCTTCAACTGGCCGAGTTGATGCCTACATTGCGCCGGCGGATCGACCGGATGCGGGACCCGCCGAATCAGTGCGCGTGCAGTTGCGACCAGATTCCAATGGTGTGTTGCTTGGCGACATGGAGGGCAATAAACAAATTTCCGAAGGTGACGTTGCGCGTTTGGCCGACGCCACATGGAAATCCTCGGCGCAGGGAATGCGCCTGGGAACTGTTGTGCGGGTTACGCGCAGCGACAAAAATCCGTTGCGCTTGCATGTTGAAGTGAAACTGGAAGTGGAACCAGATCGCTTGCGCCAAGTGACTTTGAAAATTGACGCCGGAGCAATTCCGTGAGCGCGCGGACTGTAAACGTGAGCACTATGAATGCGCGCACAATGAACATGCGCACTCTGAACGCGCTCTCTATGAATTCACGCACTGAGCAAGCGCACGCTTCAGCCGCAAACTCACTCAATCCGCAGGTGTCGCCATGAGATGGAGCATGTTTATTTTGGCGGTTGCCATTGTGCTTCCCATCGACGCCGCGTTCATGCCCGTCTTTTCCATCGGTGGAACGGCTCCAAGTTTGGCGGGCGTGTTGGCGGCGTTCGTCTCATTAAACGCGGCGCGCCGCAGCGCAAGGTGGGGCTGCTTTGTGATTGGTTTTCTGATCGACTTTTCATCACCGCAATTGGTCAACGGCGCACTTTTGTTTTTGCCAGGGCCCAACACGCTTGGATTCGCGCTTGGATCGTGCACCGTGACCGTGTTTCGCGCCTTGCTTTTGCGCCGCAGCATGTTGACCGTGTCGGCCATGACCTTTGTGTTGTTGCTTAC
>CAJACJ010000175.1 GCA_903938205.1 uncultured bacterium | reverse complement strand
CAGTATAAATTTACGATTGCCTTTGAAAACACAGCTTATCCAGGCTATGTGACTGAAAAAATAATTGATGCGATGGTGGCTGGATCTGTGCCGATTTATTTGGGCGCTCCCGACATTGGCGATCATGTACCACCAAATGCGTTTATCGATGCGAGCGAGTTTCCTAACCCACTAGCTCTTGCTGACCGCCTTGAACAGTTGACGGAGCCAGAAGCGCTCTCGATTATTTCTGCTGGGCAGAAATTTTTACACTCAGAGCTAGGACAACGACACACCTATGAAGGTTTCGCTGAGTGGATTGTTTCACTAGCAAGTCATAAGGCAACTATTGAATGAGTGAAATGAACCCAATCGATATTGAAATTTTGGTGCTGACGTATAACCGTTCAGCATTTCTTCGAACAACACTTGAATCGCTGCTCGCTCAGAAACATCCGGCTTCCCGAATTTGCGTATTGGATAATGGCAGTACTGACGATACACATCTCGTTGTTCAATCTTTTGCGCCTCGCGGAGTGGAGCTTGTTCGACGTGCACAAAATAACCCTCGCGGATGCTGGCCAGAGCTGCAAGCCATGGCGCGCGGACCTTGGACCATGTTATTTCACGACGATGACCTTCTGCACCCTAACTATCTCAGCGATGTTGCCGCTGTGATTGCCGTGGAACCGCTTACGACCGTAGTTGTATCAGCGATGAACGTCCACCAGAATCCTGAAACGGCTGCGTGGGGGAAAGTTCGGGGCAATCGTTGGAGAACCCGAACAGGCAGACAACTCGCCGAAGATATTTATCGAGGGTTCCGAATGCCTTTTTGTTCGGCGGTATATCGGACAGATGTGCTACAGGGACTGTCGCCGCGCTTTGACGTCTATGGGAAAATATTTGATCGACCGTTTGTTATTGACGCAGCCTGTGCGGGGAAAGCAGTTGTTATGCGCGACGCATATGTGAAATATCGAACCCACGCAAAACAGGATAGCGCTGATACTTCGAGTGGCCCGTTTCTTTCAGAAGTACTAGCTCTTCAGGCCTACTACGGGAAGATTCTTGGCGATCGATTGACACAATCCGCCGGTCGAGCATTCTTGCGAAGGAATTATCAAAATTTGATAAACGAATTCGCTCGATTGAATCCAAACAACACTGTCTCTCTTTCGAAAGGTGATTTTTTACGCCGCGCAATCAACGTAGGCGCTGCTTCCTCTCGTTCTATTCGTTGCGGGACGATCTATACAGGATTGTCCTCAATTCCTAGGTTGATCGAACGCCGATTCAAGCAAATCCTTGGTAGATCTCGTTCCTAAAATAATGCACAAAGCAGAAATAGGAAGCAAGAAATAAATTCAGTGCGCATCACAGCGTCCATGAAAAACGCATTCGAATCCGTTTCATTCTAAGATTTAACAAGTCCATTCTTGCAAATCTCATACAGTAACCCAATGCTCCCCCGCATCGCAATCATCGCTTACGCGTATGGAACCATAGGCGGAAGCGAACGCTTTGTGCAAGAAGTCACCGAGCGACTTGCCGCCACGGGCAAATATGAAATACATGTTTTTGCGGCTCAATGGACCTCTAAATGCACAAGTATTACATTTCATAAAGTTCCCGTATTTACTTTTTCAGTTTTTCTACGCGTTTGGGGATTCAAGCATCTTGTTGGGCGCATGATCGCAAAAGGTAAATTTGATGTCGTGCATTCGCATTGGGGTACGGCCCACGCCAATGTCTACAGTTTGCATGGCACCCCCCATGCGTTCTGGGTAAGAACCGTATTGCAAAGGCGCCACCCCAAATTCGCTTCGCGCGTCATGTTCGCAATGGATCGGGACATGATGGCGTTGGGTGATAACAAAATATTCATGCCTGTCTCTTCCCATTTACAAAGCATCTATGAATCTGAATATGGGAAGCTTCCGGGAAAGTGGAACGTGGTCCATCCAGGAATTGATCAATCCGCTTTCGAGCGACTCGACCGAAACAAAGCACGTAGTGAGATACGGAAAAAATATTCGATATCCGACAACGCATTGGTTATTTTGTTCGTGGGCATGAACTTTAAGACCAAAGGGCTTGAAACTGTGATTCGCGCAGCAGGACAAGTAAAACGTATGCGTCCGAATTCGCCCGTGCATGTACTAGTTGTAGGGCGGGGAAACGAAAATAAATACCGAAAGATTGCATTTGCGTCAGGTTGCGCGAATGCTGTCACCTTTACGGGCGCGCAGTTTGAATCAATAGAGCGTTTTTACGCCAGCGCAGATGTGTTGGCCATTCCTGCGCAATTTGAGACTTTTTGCATGGTCGTCCTTGAGGCCATGGCGATGGGCTTGCCTGTCATCATCTCAGAAAATATGGGTGTCAAAGATATTGTGCAACACGGCACGAATGGATTTGTACTGCCTAATGGAGATCAAATTTCATCTCTCACCGAATACATGATCCAACTCTTCGATCCAAAACTTCGTCAGATGATAGGAGAGGCGGCGTACGCAACGTCTAAAAACCATAGTTGGGATCGAGTAGCCAAGGCTGTTGAAGATATATACGATCAACAACTCAACGCAATAAATAGTATTGGTAAGTGAATTTATTCACGATTGAATGAACTGATCTATGATAAATTTTTGCCTAACCAACTCATCGGGCACACGGACTACCAAATGCTTCGCCGCTATGAAGTCAGAAATATCGATTTTGTGGATCAATTCTAATTCGTCTGGATCGACCCATATTCCAAATCAAGGCCGAGTGACTTGGAATGAAATCACAAGTTACTAAGAGATAATTCTATGAACAATTCTTTGACCACTTTGAATTCGTTGGCAATTGTAATTCCTACATGGAATAATTTGCCCTACCTCAAGTTATGTATTGAAAGTATTCAAAAAAACTCTGCATTCAAGAATGAAATTGTGGTTCATGTCAATGAAGGCACGGATGGGACAAAAGAATTTCTTATTGCGAATCATATTCCGTTCACGCATTCCGACACAAATATAGGAATTTGCCGAGCATTGAATCAGGCCGTGGCCATCTCACACTCTCCTATTATTTGCTATTTAAATGATGACATGTATTGCTTACCAAATTGGGATGCCGTGCTTTTAGAAAAAGTGAAATCACTTGATACCAATTTATTTATGATTTCCGCAACCATGATTGAGCCAAAAGGCAAAAATGCTTGCTGTTCAATCAAGGATTTTGGCGATTCTATAGAGACATTTCGCCAAGATGATTTACTAAAAAATTTCAAGGATCTTCGAATTCCAGATTGGTACGGTTCATGCTGGCCTCCAAATATCATGCACCGCGAAATTTGGAATAAGGTTGGCGGAATGAGCGAAGAATTTTCTCCAGGAATGAGCAGTGACAATGATCTGGCTATGAAATTCTGGATGGCTGGATGTCGAATTTTTTTGGGATTGGGCAATTCAATGGTCTATCACTTTCAGTGCAAATCAACTGGGCGGGTCCAACGCAATCCAGGATCGAAACAATTCCTTCATAAATGGAAGATAAGTTCCTCATTCTTTGATCGCTATTATTTACGCCGTGGCCAACCCGCCGTAACAACGTCGCTACCTGAATCACAAAAATCACTGCGTTATTACTATGATTTTGCGCGCGGATATTGCAAAAGAACCGCACGGAACCTATTTGGTAGTCATTCAAATACTTGACTTGTGACCGAGATTTTTCTCAGGCTATTTTTCATTTACAAAGGTATTTGAAGGCATGGCCGCCAAGGCCATCATAAATAAACCTAGGTTCAGAAACATTTCACGCGTGTGAAAACTATCCCCCACTGCCGCCGCGAGCCAAATCACGGCGCCACCAAACACGCCAATACGAATTGGATCAAGTTGAACAACTCTGAATGCGCGCACAAAGAATGCGCCAATCCACAGTAAGAAAAGTGTGAGTCCCACCAAACCATTCTCCGTCAAAATCATGACAAACGTGGAATGTGGATGGTCATACATATGAACGTCAAATGTTGGATGTTTGACATCATCAATTGGCGCGGTCGCCTTTGAATATCCTCCATAACCCACTCCAATAATGGGGTGCGCTCTCCAAGCGATAATTGACATCTTCCACATTGCAATTCTCTCTTCATATGTAAGAGATGAGCCGTCGTTAGATTTGGAACTGGATTCGACCGCGGTTAAATCTTTGGTTGTTTCATTATAAACCTGCTTCAATTTATTGGTGAGTTCTTGCCCAAGAAAGAAATACACGCCGCCAATCACAACCATCCCCAACATCACTCGAAGCAGTGTGCGGCGCAACCAACCGCGAACAGCAAACACCAACACTATGTTGGCAATTATAATTTCCACTAAAATTCCCCATAGAGCCGCGCGTTGCCCCGCCCACACAAATCCCACCGCTGAGAGAACGGACATTGGGATACACAGCAACATGGCGCGCCAATTCACGGCGACCGCCAGAAATAGCCAGCAACTCAGCGCTGTTGCATCCCATATTCCAGCCGTCGTTGCGTGGCGAAATCCTTTGATCAGAGTTACACCCTGATGCATTGCTCCGAACGCGCCTGACACTTGTGTGCATTGCAAAACAAATGCTGAAAGCAAGAATGCGGCGAACAACCAAGACCATTGTTTATACAGCGGCCATAAGAGTGGGATCCAAATAAAATATTTCAATGTTCCGAATCGATCAATTCCTTTTGCCACATCAGGCGACCATGTAATGGAAATCGCCATCCACAGCAACCACAGAAGAAGCAAGCGGATCCATGTTTGATCCAACATTTGTTTCCATGATGGTAAAAGCGCGGGGGCGCGCAGCAATGTTGCGACTAACAAAATATTTATGCCCGCACTGGCCGAAGCGGTGGAAATGGCCTCGCAAACTATTGCCGTAATAGCCGCGATGAGATGCGCTGGCTCGCCGATGAGATCCCATTTTGCACGCGGAACCGCAATATAAAAGAGCCGTAGGTCAAGACCCGCTTTGGCAAACAAACGTGTGAGCCAAGGAAATTTTTCTTCTGCTTTTATTTCTGCCATTTCAATCCCGACGCTTACCGCGTTCAAATGCCGCCATGGTGTTTGCAAATCGGCCAATCGCATACATCACGAGCGCTGCCGCTCCACGCCAGCCATCTAAAAATCCACGCCGTAGAACACCGTGCTTGAACACGATCGCAAACGCGCTGCAAAAACTGTAGAGCAACGGAAATTGTTTTGGCTTGCGTACTTCAGCAGAAAGCCTGGCGTATTTCGCGCCACGTTCCAGCGCATCGCAAATTCCGTCCCAAGAATCATGGCGGCAAATCCCTGCGGCGCGAACAGTCGGTCCGTCAGCCTCCAAGCGTTCGTGCACCGGCTTGTGGACCATTCGCAGCGCACCTTGGCGCCCGCATCGCACCACCCAATCTGGAAATCCAACATGGTTGATCCAGCCGCCCACGTACCACATTTTTCTGTTGATCTCAATGGCGCGAGTGTCGGGCGCGGCATTACTGATGGCCTGCCGCAGCCCCTGCTGCAAACTTGGCTCCAGACTCTCGTCGCTATCCAGCAACAACACCCACTCCTGAGTTTTGGCCAGCGCGATTGCGAATTCTTTCTGCTTTGCAAATCCCTGCCAAGGCTGATGCACAACTTCGGCGCCAAGTTGTTTACACAACTCAACGGTGCCGTCCGTGCTGCCACTATCAACCACATAAATTGTATTGGCCAACCCGCGCACGCTTTCCAAACAACGCGAAATAGTCCGAATGCTGTTGTGTGTTGTCACCACAAGCGCAAGATTGATTGAAGTGTTCTGGTTCATTCTCTACAACAAGCCCTTGGAACGATCTCAATGATCAATTATGAAACTATCAGATGAAGATCATGGGGGTGCAACATCACATATTTCTTCATGCCGCTTCAGAAACAAGCTTTCAAAGTTCTACCCCCCTTCCTCACACGCCTGCAACAAAGAATTTCGCTCCACAGTATTAGAAAAAACTAAATTATTCGCTATTCATAGTGATAAAGTCACAATGACTAGCTATGCTCATTGCATCTGGGGATTGTCATTTTTCCTAAACAGACCTCTGCGACTCATCGGACCACACATCACCCAACTCGCCTCCAACTCTCCGCTACTTCGACCCAGTTCCACGCGGCCAACGTTGGTCATGCTGAGATATTTTGTGCCGCTGGTTGTGGTGCACACCGCCGCATTTCTTGCGTTCATGCCAAGCCTATTTTCTTGGACCGCGCTCGCGGTGTGCATTGCGGGCATTCATGTCTTTGGCCAAGCCATCACCATGGGCTATCACCGACTGCTCACGCACCGAAGTTTCGCCGTGCCTCGTTGGTTTGAATACTCGCTTGTTGTGCTTGCACTCTGCTGCTTGGAAGATTCGCCTGCCCGTTGGGTTTCAACTCATCGCAAGCACCATGTGCACAGCGACGAACACGAGGATCCGCATTCCCCGCTTGTCACTTTTCTTTGGGGCCACATGGGTTGGTTGTTTTTGCACAACCGTGAGTTGCAT
>CAJACJ010000174.1 GCA_903938205.1 uncultured bacterium | reverse complement strand
GTGTTGCAAATTAAAATCGCAAGCCTCGCTTGCAAGTTCGGTCTAGAATGTGGACATGCTGTGGCAGCCAGAAATTCCAGCGCACTATCGAACGCGCTCCGATGAGGAACTTGCGGCCGCCATTTCCGCGCGTCGCAAGCAACTGGGAAACAAGTTGCTCATTCTGGGCCATCACTATCAACAGGATCAAGTGATCGCGCACGCGGATCTTGTTGGTGATTCCTTGCAACTCAGTCGTATGGCGGCCAAAGAAGTCAAGGCGCGGGGCTCGCAATTTATTTTATTTTGCGGCGTGCATTTCATGGCGGAAACCGCCGACATTCTCACCGATGAATCCGTGAAAGTAATTCTTCCCGATTTGTCCGCCGGTTGTTCCATGGCCGACATGGCCGCCTATGAAGATGCGTTGACGGCGTGGGAAGAAATTGAAAAAGCGCACGCGCAAAGTAAGGAAAAAGTGCGCGTGATTCCAATTACGTATGTGAATTCAAGCGCCGCGGTGAAGGCGTTTGTTGGTGAGCACGGCGGCGCATGTTGCACATCAAGCAACGCGCGGCACGTGTTGAAGTGGGCGTTTGATGGCGGCGACACCAAGTTGGCCAAGGGCGAGCGCGTGCAAGTGATCTTCATGCCCGATCAACATTTGGGGCGCAATACGTCGCGCGATCTTGGATTGAAAAGCGAAATAGATGCGCAACGCAATGGCGGCGCTAGCGACATGGCGCTGTGGAATCCAAAGAAACCAATGGGTGGCCTTGACGCAAGCGTGATTCAAAAAAGCAAAGTGCTTTTGTGGGCGGGTCATTGCAGCGTTCATAAATTATTCCGACCAGAGCACGTGGAAGACGCGCGCGCGGAAAATAAAGCGGTGAAAATTTTGGTTCACCCAGAGTGCTGCCAGGAAGTGGTCGAGCTTGCGGATTTAGTCGGCAGCACGGAATTCATTATTCAGCAAATTGCGAACGCGCCCAAGGGTTCGAGTTGGGTTGTTGGCACGGAGGTGCATTTGGTCAATCGACTTGCGCAAGCCGCGCAGGAACGCGATGTGCAAGTGCGCATGCTCAGCGATTGCCAATGTCTGTGCACCACCATGTATCGAATTGATCAGTCGCACATGTTGTGGTGCTTGGATCAACTTGCGGAGGGTCGCGTGGTGAATCAAATTTCTGTTCACCCCAAAGCGGCGGAGTTGGCGCGCAAAGCCCTTGAAAAAATGCTGCAACTTGCGCCCGCCACTGGTCCCACACCAATCACTGTTGATTGAGGTAATTTGTGTGGTCCAACCATGACCGACACAAACAACACAACTCAGTCCGCATCAGCCACTTCAACTCCGCGCAAAAAGTTTCGCAAGATTTTCATGTGGATCATTCTTGGCGGGCTTACATGCGTAATCGCGCTGGTCGCGTTCCTTCCATCCATCGCGTCGCTTCCAATGTTTCGCGGGTTGATCACTGGCGCTGTTGCGGAGCAAGTGAACGGCAAAGTTTCCATCGGCGACATTTCGTTGACATGGTTTGGTCCACAGCAAGTGGACAACTTCAGCATTGTTGGCAATGACGCAAAAAGTTCCCTGGCGGTTTCCGCGTCGTTGCGCAACGGCTTGTTTGATTTGGCCACAGGAAGTGTTGATTCAATTGATGTCACGGTGAGCGCCAAAATCACAGGCGCGCTTGACGCTGCTGGCAAACTGAGTTTGCTTGATCTTGCAAAAACTGCCGCGCCTTCCGCGCCGCAAAAAACAACTGCAACATCCACATCAACAGCATCGGCAGCTACGCCGTCGTTTCAATTCCCGTCGCGTCCTATTCAAATCACAATCAGTCGTTTTGATGCGACAATTTTGAACGCCGCCGGTCCCGCATTCGCTGTGGATGGACTCAAAGCCAAACTTGCGGTCAGTCAAAAAGGTCCGCTGGAAATTCAACTTTCCGCCAACACAAAAATTGGCGACAAGCCAGGCGCCATTTCCGCCAATGGAACGTTCGCCAACATCTTCAATACCACCGGCGCCTTTGATCCAATCGCCGTCAATGGTTCGCTGAGCGCGCAAGTGGATGGCGTGTTGTTGCCCTTGCTGGAAGCGTCCGCGGAAATAACGCAGGCTAAATTTTCTATTGATGCCGCCGCCTCAAAACCCATAGATGTGCAGTCGAATATCGCTATTTCTGTGAATGGCCAACCCGCCACAATCGCCGCCAAGTTGCAGGCGGTTCGTCCAAATTCCAAAGATCCAATCGCAACGTGGGCCAAGGATCCGCGCACATGGGCTGGTTCCGTGCAGGCGCAAAACATTCCCACTTCGCTGTTTGAAAAATTCACCAAGGGCACGCCCATCAACATGACGCGCGATGTTGGTCCAACAATTTCATTACAGGCCGCAACCAACAGCGCCACTGGATTTGATCTGTCGCTGACAAGCGCGCAGATTCAATTGCAAAGTTCCGCCGCGATCGATGTGAACACCGGCGCGGTGCAAGGCAAGACCACGCAACTGACCGCGCAACTTTCTCCAGAGTTGTTGAAGCCATTCAATGTCATCACCATGCAACCGCTGCCAGTTTCGGTTGCGCTGCAAAGTTTTTATATTCCGCCTGTTCGTGAGAACGGACAATTTAATTTGGTGGATCTCACTGCCCAAGGTTCGTTGAACATTGGTGCCGCGCAATTTATTCAAGATGGAATTGCTCCAGTTGCCATGGGGCCGCTTGACATCAAGATTGCCGCCGCGCCTCTAGCCGACAAAATTGATTTTGCGCTCAACACCACGCTTAATGGCGCGCCCGTGAATGTGTCCGCCAACATCGCCGGCTTGATGAGCAATAAAGAGTTTGCTTTCAAGCAAATGAAAATTACTGGCGACACGCAAGTGGGGCCGTTCGATCCAACACTTTTGCCCGGTATTCCTGCGAATATCGTGGACATTTTGCGCAAGGTTCAGCCTGGCGCTTCAACAATCAAGTCAACACTGGCAGGCTCATACGAACAAGGCACGCTGCGCATCAACGCGCAAACCGTGCCTGGTGTCATCAATATGAATGTCGCTTGGGACGCGACCAATGTCACCGCCACGCTTGACAACACATCCGCAACAATTTCGCCCAGCCTTGCGGAATGGGCCAGTCAAGGCGCTGTGAAAATTTCAGCGCCCGCCAAGTGCGTGATCGCGGCGGGTCCAATTCAATTGAACCGACCAGCGCTTGAAAATGGTGTGACCGAATTCATGCCCAGCCCCGTGTCCATTTTAATTGAGCAAGTGTTCATGACAAAAGTGCCCGGGCTCACAGGCACGGCCTCCTTGCAGAACGCGGTGCTTCGCGGCAATGTCGCCCTCACTGGCCCGCAAATTTTCAAGGGCAATTTCACAACAAATGCGCTTGTGGCCAACGGTCTTCCAAGCGGGGCGGGCAACGCGGCTATTCGCGACCTCAGCATTCAGGCGAGCATTGATCGCGATTTCAATTCGCCAAAGTCCAGCGTGACGTGCACGCTGGCTTCACTCACCATGACGCATGCCATGGGTCTTACCGAGGCAATCGTTGCGCAAAATATGCGCTCCTCTTTCACTGGCCCACTTGCTTTCAATGGTCCTGTTGCCGCCACGCTCTACTCGGATCTGTTGGATGCCAGCGGTTTGGCCGCGAAAGTGTCGGGTGAATTTCAAATGCAAACAGCGGACAAGTGGAATGGGTCCATCACCGCGAATGAAGTGGCCGTGCAACGCATCGCGCGTTTCGCTGGCATGGGTGATGTTCCCGAGTGGACCACCAATGGCGCTATGAACGCGGGCAAATTCAAGGCGACGGTCGGCGCGCAATCGGGCGCCACAACGTTCGCGCTTGATGCGGATTTGGGTCGCGTGAAAGCCAACATCAACGGGTCGCGCGCCGCCAATGGATCCATTGTGTTGACGAAAAGTTCCGCTAGCGCAAGTATTCCTGGCGACGCGGCGAGAATTTTTCTGGACCGCGGTCCACAAAAATCACCTGTGCGAAATTTGACGGACATCAAGGTGGCGCTCGACATTTCGTCGGTTGTCATTCCATCCGTCAATGGCGAATTGAATCCACTTGCCGCGGGGGCGGTCGTTGCCACCAACGCGCGCGTTGAGCCATTTCAAGTTGTCTTTGCCACAGCAATTTTGTCCTCGTCCACAAATAAGCAAGCCGCGCCGCCACGCAATCAACAGGCTGCGCCAGAAAAAGTGGCCACCTTGAATTTTGCGGCCACTGATATTTCGTTGCAAACCAGCGGTGCTGAAAGCGCGCAGCTGAATCTCACGGGCGCGCTTGCCGCAGATGGCCAGCCCACCAAGCCCATGAGCGTGAAGGTGAAGGCGTTGAATTTGACTGGACCCAACGGGAAAATAAATATTCCAACCATGAAATTGGTTGCGGGTATCAACATCAGCGAGTTTCCATCTTCGTTAATTGACGCCATCTCAGAAGGTGACGGCTTCATTCAAAATCTCGCGGGTCCCGTGTTCAGCATTCAGCTCGCCGGTCAAACTGGTTTTGAAGCCTCCGATCGCTTCAAGGGCCACATTGAAAGTCCAACGCTCACGCTTGATATTCCCGCGGTGCGCATTGTGGATTCACAAATCATTGTCGTGCCAAGCGAGGCCATTACGTTTCAGTTGCGCCCCGATGAAAATATGCGCGAGCATATTTTGCGACCCATCAATCCAATTCTTGGCGACATTGAATTTAAAAACAAAGCCGTCAACACCACGGTCACAATAGTGCGCGCGCCGCTTCCATTTGACATGGCCAAGACCGACGCGCGCTTCACCATTGATGTTGGCGAAGTTGAGCTTGAAAAAAGCGGGCAGTTGATCAGCATTATGAATCTTGCCACGGTGAAAGACAACAAGTCCACCATTCCTGGTTTGCTCTCGCCACTCAACGGCGAAATCAACAAGGGCATTCTCACGTACAAGGATTTCACAATTCAAGTGAGCAAAGTTGGCAATAGTTGGCAGCAAACTATTTTTTCAGAGGCTGACATCAATCTGGCATCGCATCCGCCGTTCGCCAACTTCATTCGGGTGCGCTATCCGCTTGAAGGCGTCACCAACGCCATGGCTGGCAACGGCCTGCTTGGAAAATCATTTGGCAACATCAACAATATTTTGGGCAGCACCACTGCGCAAATGCGTCAGGCTGTTCAGGTGAAAGTCACGTTCTCTGGACCACTTGAAGGCGATCAATTGCAAATGAAAGTGGAGCCCAATTTGGATTTGCCCAAGGGCGAAGATTTACTCAAGGGCCTTGGCGGCATCGCCGAGGGAATTCTTGGCGGCAAATCTGG
>CAJACJ010000173.1 GCA_903938205.1 uncultured bacterium | reverse complement strand
GTATGCGCGTTGGAAAGGTGCGGTATATGTGCCATGGAACGCAGTCTTGTTGCCGCAATAAATGCGCCAACCAATGTGGCGGTGCAAATCCACCAACCTTTTGCGACGCTGCTGGCCAATACCTCGCGTTCAATTACTTGCAGTTGAGTGTTGGCCGCAAGCTCGGCAATGGCGGCTTGATTTCCCTTGGACGCTTTTTGCAAAAGTTCACGTGCTGGTGCGCGTTGTTCTTGCGGCAAAACTTGCTCCATGCGTTGTTCAATTTCTGAATTATGCGACAAGAGAATTGCTGATCCCACAACGGCCACGCCAAGAGAGCCGCCAATTTGCCGCAGCGTTTGCACCAGACCGCTCACTTGTCCGCGCTGCGCGGGCGCAACACGGCTCATGGAATCCGTGTTCACGGGACTCATGACAAAACCAATTCCGGTTCCAAGAATGAGCATGCCCGTGGCCAGTAGTGGATAGTTTGCAAGCGACGCCGCAATGGCTTGCACTGACATGCCAATGACACACAAAAACGTTCCAATAAGGGCTGGTTTTCGTACTCCGACGCGGTCGTACAAGCGGCCTGCGAAATGAATCACAACAATGATGGGAGCCAACATGGGCAGCAAACTGGCGCCGGCTTTGAGCGGATCAAATAGCAAAACACTTTGCGCATAAATACTTCCGTAAATCACCAGACCCGTCATGGCGAATTGTGTTGCGAATAAAATAAATGCGTCAATTGCAATGGCGGGATCGGCGAACAAGTTTACCGCCAACAATGGCGATGGATGCTTATGTTCCCACCACACAAATATTGGAAGAAGAATGACGCCGGTCACAATGGCTGTAGCGATCGAGGGACTATTCCAGCCGCGCTCGCTGCCCTCCATCAGTCCCCACACAAAAAGCGGAAGGCTTGTCAAAAGAAGAATCGCTCCCACAAAATCATTTCCGCGTTTGGGCGCGCGCACATCAACTGGTCGAGCAATATATGTGAGCGCAATGGACACCAGCGCGATTGGAATATTCAGCCAGAAGTTCCAGCGCCAGTTGGCGTACTGCGTTATGGCGCCGCCAATCACCGGACCCGCGGTAAGAAAAAGCATGGGAATTCCTGCATAAACAGCCATTGCTTTGCCACGCTCGCCGGGTGCGAAACTGTTCACAACAAGGCTGGCGCTGGCGGGTTGCATAATGGCCGCGCCAAGACCTTGCAGGACGCGCGCCGCGACAAGTTGAAGGCCACTGCTTGCGAATCCACACCATGCGCTTGACACAGCGAACAGAATGACGCCCACAATAAAAACTGGAACGCGTCCAAACGCGTCGGCGGCGCGGCCACCCACCGCAACGAAGCTGGCAAGTACAAGCACGTACGCATTAATGACCCACTGCAACTGAAGTGGCGTGACGGCCAAGTCGGTTTGAATAGCGGGCAACGCAACACCAACCACCGTGGTGTCAAGAAGAATCATGCACAAACTTCCGGTCATGGCGAAAAGCGTGAGCCACTTGCGCGGGTTGACTGGATGTACGTGTGCGTGTGTAGTCATGAAAAATTTACGCGCGCTTGCAAACGTCTTGAATGTGTCCACATGCAAAAAGAATTACCGCAGTGGATTTATTGTTCATGCGATGGTTGGCCTTGGCGCATTCACGCTGAAATTGCTGCTTTGCGAGAGAAATGCGCGTGGATTGTCAAAGCTGATCTTGTGAATGTCCGCCGCCGTGTGGCCACGGGCGCGCATGGTGACGACCGCCTTGGGCACCGCAAGCGGATCGCTGTGTCCCCAATCGCCCGCGGAATTAATCCAAATGCGTTCGGTTCC
>CAJACJ010000172.1 GCA_903938205.1 uncultured bacterium | reverse complement strand
TGCCGCCACAGCGAGGTGCCGCACTTGGTCTACGCCAGCACAAGTTCCGTGTACGGTTTGAACACAACGCAGCCATTTTCGCCGCACCATACGGCCGATCACCCAATGACTTTTTACGCCGCGACCAAGCGCGCCAATGAACTCATGGCGCATTCGTATAGCCACATTTTCCGCATGCCTACAACCGGCCTGCGTTTCTTCACGGTGTATGGTCCGTGGGGTCGCCCCGATATGGCGCTGTTTCTTTTCACCAAGGCCATTCTTGCGGGCGAACCACTTCGCTTGTTCAACCACGGCAAGCACACGCGCGACTTTACTTATGTGGAGGACATTGCACGCGGCGTCATTGCGGCCGCCGATCGAATTGCAACAGCGGATGAAAAGTTTGACGCGTCAAAACCAGATGTGGCAAGCAGTAGCGCGCCGTGGCGCTTGTACAACATTGGCTGCTCGCGGCCAGTGCAGTTGTTGCGCTACATCGAAGTGTTGGAGCAATGCTTGGGCAAAAAAGCCAAGACGGAAATGCTGCCTCTGCAACTTGGCGATGTGCCCGACACATTCGCCGACACCAGCGACTTGGCGCGCGACATGAACTACCAACCTTCCACCACCATTGATATTGGCGTGGCGAAATTTGTGCAGTGGTACCGCGACTATTACAAAGCGTAAGCGCGCGCCGAATTTTTTAGCAGTTGGTCAACCCACAATTCGGGCCTGATTCCCCGGGATTTCATTTGATACTGAGAAGATGAATCAACGCCTGAACAAGGCGCGCGACAGCATCACGCACCCGCGCGCGTGCGCAAGTTGTCCAGCACATTCATAAAGTTGATGTACGCGTCATACGGACTGTCATACGGCGAGAAATATTTGTGCACGTCGCCGTCGGACCAATATTTGGTGCACATGTAGTACAAGTGGTCACTGGTGGTCAGCTTGCGCCAATCTTCCAGAATGTATGGGTCGCCCTTCAAATGCTTGTCTCGCACCGCGGGCTCAATTCTGTACAACTCCTCCACGGCGTTGTCTTGCAACGGGTTTCCAAGCCACGCGGATAAATCGCGCTCCATGTCGGCCCACGAAATTGGCTTTGGAACATCGTATTCACCAACAGGTCGAAACTTCTCAATCGCTTGCGACACTGTTAAGAATTCATTCTGCCCTGGGTTCACATCAAAAATATATTTCGGCAGCGCGTCTAGGAAATTAAAGATTCCAGTCTCCGCCCATTGATGCTCGCCAAAAGTTTCATAGTCCATGAACAGGTTGCACAAATTTCCGTCGCCATTGATTTGATTCACCCAACCCGCGAACTTCTCGGCGGACAACGGCCAATCTTTCCAATCACGATTGCTGAAACGAAACGCAATATCGTCGCTTAAGCGATAATTTTTTAACAACAGCGGCATGGGCGGACGGCCGGCTGGAAAACCATTTCCAGGAACCGCGTACAAATAATTTGGATTGCGGAAACCAAGCAGGCGATCAACGCCTTCGCACACCACACCTTTGTGTCGGCCCAGCCACGCGATATGCCCGCCAACTTCGTTTGAATAAATTAATTCCGTGTTGCGAAAAACTTTTGGCTTCTGGCCAAAGAGTCGCTCAATCATGGCTTCTTGAATGGCGACTTGCTCATCAAATTCCTTGCGGCTGAACAAGAAACTGAGCGAGTGATGACTGGTCTCCGCCAAGAATTCACACGCACCGGTATCGGCAAGCCGCTTAAATAAATCGATTAAGTCGGGCGCCCACTGTTCAAATTGCTGCAGCGCCACGCCACTAATGGAATAGCTCACACGAAAACGATTCTCGTGGCGCTTCACCAGATCGAGAATTTTTTCCGTGGTTGGTCGATAGCACTTGTTGGCAACCTTCTGCAGAATGGTTCCATTGGCCTCGGCGTCAAAGTAAAACGGATCTGTGTCAAACACGGAGTAGCGACGCAACCGAAACGGCTGATGCACTTGGAAATAAAAGACGACGCTTGCCACAGGGGTGAGAGTGTAGTTGCAATTTCTAAGCGCGCACAGTGCTTGCGACAGAGGGATTTCTGGCGTGAACAATTCAAGGTCAAGCCACTATTCTGTGTGCATGAATCGAACCACACTTGCCGCTGAAATTGCCAAAGTTGCCATGTTGCGCGGAACTTTCACGTTGCGCAGTGGAAAAACTAGCCACTATTACTTGGATAAATATCTATTCAGCACCCGTCCGGAAATTTTGCGCGAGCTTGGCGCATTGTTCGCGGCGCGCATTCCCGCCGGAACCTCGCGCTTGGCGGGCGCAGAGTTGGGCGGTATTCCGCTTGTGTCCGCCGCCAGCATGGCCAGCGGGCTGCCCTGTCTTTTTATTCGCAACCAGAAAAAAGAATACGGAACCGCCAAGCAACTCGAGGGCAAGTTGGAGCGTGGCGACCGCGTGATGATTGTGGAGGATGTCGCCACCACTGGCGGCCAAGCGCTTGAAGCCGCCAAGGTGTTGCGCGAAGGCGGCGCGGAAATCACGGCCATTATCAGCGTGATTGATCGCATGGAAGGCGCACGCGAAAATATTCAGGCCGCTGGAATTGTGTTTGATTCGCTCTTCACTGTGAAAGATCTTGGAATTGTTCCCGACGCTGCCACGGTCACGAAATAATGGATCAACTTTTACAAACCAACCAACGCCGCCACTTTAAAAAAGTTGGCCTAGTCGTTGGATTGGGATTGCTCGCCGCCGCAGTGTGGACCATCGCCCGCAGCGGCACAATCGCAAGCCAAGCGTGGCAAAATCTCTCACACGCCTCGCCAATTCTTTTCGCGGCACTGCTGGGTTGCGTGGCGCTGATCGCACTTTGCACCACGGCGTGCATGCTGATTCTCACCAATCGAACGCGCCCACCAATCCAAGTTCAGTTTCGCGAAATGCTGGCGCTGATATGCGCCAGCACGCTGGGAAATTTTATTCCACTGCAACCCGGGCTCATTGGCCGCATTGCCTTTCATCACCAAGTGCACGGAATTGCGGTGCCCATCAGCGTGTTGATAGCCATTCAATCAACCGCGCTCACCGCAATCGCGGCGCTTTGGATTGGCGCGGGACTTGTGTTTACGCATGCCACTCACTTGTCGTGGGGCGCCGCGGTGTTGTCGCCCATTCTGCTTGCTCCATTTCTGCGCAATCACACCGCGCGCCAATTTGCCGCGGCATTTTTTGTGCGCGTCATCGAAACATGCGTCTGGGCGCTGCGCATTCACAT